>DAOVRZ010000008.1:0-83818 GCA_030627905.1 Halanaerobiales bacterium | reverse complement strand
TCAATCACATAGGTCTTTTTGTCATACCCATTTTTCTGGTTTTTTATATTTCTTCAGATGTTCATAAGAAATCATTGCAATTCCCAGTTAAATTATTACAAATCACCTGCAAACTCATTATTTATTCCGAGAGACTATTTAAGGATTTTTTAAAATAAGCAATAACTAATTTAAATTCATCTAACTAATATTTTTTTGAAAATCATTAAACATTACTCTATTAATAGTAATATTATACTTTAATTGTAGAGTCACGGTTGAAACTCCAATTACTCGATACCCCCCGCAAAGATCCATCATCAATTGTTATATACAGAATCACCTAAATTTCACGTTATATTAGATTTGATTTCCAAACACTCTCAGGATATAATTCTAAATAGAAGAAGTACATTGAAAAGAGGTACTATTATGGGCAGAATAAAAATTCATCCACAAAACGTTAACACTCTGGTTCGGTCAGTTAGTCCAAAATCTTTTATCAATGGCTATTACACAAACACCCACTCGTTTTGGTGTAGCTTCACAAGAAGCACAGTCAATTACAGAAGAAGCCGAAATTCTTATTTCAGAAAGATGGAAAGTATTAACTGGTAAACAATTCTACCTTAAACTAACTTCAAAGAATGAAAACCATGATAGCTACCATTTTTGTATAACTTTACAGTGCCATGACCACCATCCTCATCATAAGTTAATTTAAACTATGTCTTAATAGTAATTGTTGCACTTGGGGCAGAATAACCAAATAATCCTTTATGTGCGTATGTGTAAATATAATAATCATAATTCGTTGGATCTAAAATTCCAGACCAAGTTTTAGTCAGTGTTCTGGTTCCACTCGTTTTGATAACATATGCATCGCCAACTGTTTCATAAGACCTACCATTTTTAAGCTTTTTTTGAAGATATACTTTTGTGTTACAACCCGATTGATTTGTAACTTTTAAAGTTGCACTTACATATGATTTCTTTGAAATAGGTATCAATAGCCTTTTGCTACAGTATTATTTGTAAAGGCGGTCTGTTTATATGTTATAATCCCAGTAGTTGCATTAGTACTTGTACTAGGTGTCGTATAAGCAGAAGCTAAAACTACCTGCGAAATCAAAAAACAAACATAATTGAAAGAACACAAAATCTAATAAATTTCATTTTTCTCACCGCATATACCTCCCTTTATTATGATAAAAATCATCTAAAATAACATAATACGCAAAAAACGAATTGACTGTAGACAATAAGAGAATACAATTAACAATATAACATGATAACTATTTTTTACTACTCTATGTACTGGAACTCGTTGTGTAGGATACCTCTAGGAGTGTTTCCATACTTCAGGTATACTTATTTTTTGACATACCATTCCCCCCTGTTTAATCTTGAAATGTTATATATAAATAAAAATAATTAAAACAATTTTGATATTCGTTTTCTATTATTTTCTTTTTTATATTTTATTAACATACACTCTTTATTATACTGCATAAATAGACGTTTTCCTTCTATTTTGTTGAAATTTCAAAAAAATATTTGAATTTTTGTTTTACTGTTGATAATTTTAATTTCTTCACAAAAAAACGTCTGAAACTTAAACAAAGTCTCAGACGCTTTTCTTAAAACCAACTATTCTATTTTCTCTACCCCTAAGTTATATAAACATCCCTAAATCCTTCCCTCAAAAAAACATCTTTAATCTTCCCCATCATCTCAAGGTCAGTCTCTTTCAAATGACCATACTCTTCTCTTACCCCATGCTGTCTAAATGGTATCAATCTAACTCGAATATCCTTACCAACCCCTGCCAGATACTTTACAGTATCTTTGATCAACTTCTCTTCATCATTAATCCCAGAAATAATTAATAACCTGACTTCATGAAGTTTTCCTCTACTATACAAATAAGAAATTGTTGCCAGAACACTCTCATTATCAATCCCGGTTAACTCAAAATGCACCTTTGAATCAAGAGCCTTCAAATCTATCATCGCTCCATCCATTACAGGCAACAGCGATTCCCATTGATCAATAGTAGCAGTTCCATTACTATCAATAAAATTTGTCAGAAAAGAAAGCTCACTATCTCCTTTTATAGCAGTAAAAACTTCTTTCACAAAATCAATCTGCTGTGTAGCCTCTCCTCCAGATATAGTAATTCCAGATAAAAAGGGAGCAACAGGGCCAATCTCTTCTATAATTTCGTCAATAGTCATCCAGCGTGCACGAGGATTACTGCTCATAGGACAAACTTTAAGACAATAATCACAATTTACACAAACTGTATCATCAAAAATAATTCTTTTGGAATCATCTTCAAGTTTCAAAGCTTTAACCGGACACTCATCTATGCAAATTCCACAATAATTACAAATACCGATGGTGTGAGGATTATGACAACTAATACAGTTCATGTTACAACCCTGAAGAAAGATCACCAGACGATTCCCCGGGCCATCAACAGAACTAAAACGAATAATTTTACTAACGAGCCCCTGAATTTTGCTCATTGCTAATCACTCTTTTCTTCCGATTAAAAAGTCCTTGATTCTCAATCGCATTATAACCTAAAACTGTACTATCATAGCGTGAGCGATTTTCTTTTCTAAATTCTTCAAGATCAGAACGACGAACCAAATAACCTGTTACTCGTACAAATTCACTATCAGCCAGATTTAAAGTAAAGTCACGCATCTTAAGTTTAAAGGCTCCTTTGATTATATCCATAATAGCTTGCGGATTGTTTTTAGCTGTATTTTCAAAATTAAAAATATCACTGATCCCAGCATTAAATTTTTGATGATGGGGCGCTACCGCCATAATATGCTTGAATAAATCCTCTGGCTCATCTCCAATTGGAATCCTGGTTCCAGCAGTCGCATCCAGATCCAAATCAATTCCAGATTGGGAATGGAAAAATGCCCTTCCGCCATTTCCTTCACAATACGCGACTGGCCTTTCTTTCAAAATCTTAGCAATAGTATCTGTAATCTGATACGAAAGCAAATTTGCTTCTTCATCCTGACCATAGATACCTGATTTGCCCACAGATTTTAGTAAAAGATTCACAGATTCAGCTAAACCAAAAATACCAAACATTGCTGAGAACTGATCTAGACTAATAAGCCCCTCAGTTGCTAGAAAATCATGTTCAAAGAATTTAGCTTCTTCCACAAGATATTTATTCCTTGCTTCAATCACCTGTAGAGTCAGTTCCACATAATGTGGTAAAGTCTCTCTCAGGTATGCCTCAATATCTCCTTCATGTCTATCTACTGTTCTTCTTAAATTTAGTCGTACCAATGTATGTGATCCCCCACCAATTTTGAGTGTATTATAACAACTCACTACAGCATATTGTTCACCTAAATCTTCAACATTCATGGAATGATTTGCAAAGTGTGGTTTACCAACAGCTAAAACGGTCTTCACAGCTTCCAAAAGAAGTCCATCAGATGTTACCACAGGATCATATTTTAAAGTAAGATTCGGAACAACCTGTCTTAATTCACGTTCAATCTGAAAGATCATCCGTCCAACTCTCGTATCCTTAGGGCCTAAGTTAGCGTGGACAAAAGCATCTGGAAGCATTCTATCTACTCCGCGCCAGAAAAGTTTTAACTGTTTATAAAGATCATCATCTGAGACTCCCTCAGTAAATGGTGTCAGCAAATGATCAATATCTCCTAAATAAACTGGAAAACCTGTTATAGAAGGAACATGTGCATATAAGATAGTCAAAAAATTCAATGCTTCTGCTAGATCATTAGGTAGTTCTAATTCCAAAAAAGTACTTCCCTGTTTTAAAGCTTTTTTATAATCAGGTAAGATATATCTTGGTCTAAAAGGTGCATTTCCTTCAAAAATATCACAGATAACTCTTTCATCCAGGGCTACTTTTGCTTCTTTATTCAAAGAAGGATAATCTAATAATTCCTCAGCAAGTAATGCCAAGTTATGTTTGCGTTGTTGATAGGTTAGATCAGGATTATTGACAATCTCTCGAGCCTTATTTATTTTTTCTTTGTAAGTATTGTTCATCTTACTGCCTCCTGATATTGAGGTATTTTCTTAGATAATATTATTTTATCATAAATATAAAAAAAGAGAAACTAAAACTTTTAAAGTCGAAATAATAAGTGAACTCGTCCAGCTAAAGCTGAACATCGGAGCTTCAGCAGGGGATTCTACCCGCACTGAAGATTAAAAACAATTCCCCCCACTTATAGAAGTGGGGGTCTTAACTCAAAAGATAAAAGAATGGCAAAATCTGCCTTCATAACTTAGTTTATAACTTTCATAGAAAGCACCCTTCAGTTAGTAGTAAAATTTCATTATTGACAAATTTTTTTCGTTTTAAAAGAAAGGATTTATAATAAATTTCTCGAATATAATAATAAAATCTTTTTAATCAGGAGGATATTAAAATGACAAATTTATCTAACACGTATAAGAATAAAGAAGTTAGTATACCTAGTAGATCTTTTAAAATTGGGCGAAATGAACCCTGCCCCTGTGGCAGTGGTAAGAAGTATAAGAAATGTTGTTTCAATATTAAGCCAAAACAATCATTACAATATTATTATGAAAGTATCACCAAGGAAACAGACGAAGAGAAAATTTATCCAATATTATTGAAAGCAGAAAAGGATTATCCGATGGAGCCTGCGCTTATTCTTCCAATTGCTATCTATTCCATAAAAAACCACCTTCTAGATGATGCTATAAGTCATCTAGAGAAAGCCTGGCAAATCATGGGCACTGCTTTAAATGATGATCTCATTTCTTCTTTGGTATATCTTTTTTTAGAAAACGATAAAATCTTTGAAGCTAAAGAGATCATAGAGAAGACTCTTGAAAAAAAAGAATCACCAGAACTACTTGCTGCCTATGGTGAAGTAAAAAAATCATTTGGAGAATTTGAAGAGGCTAATCATATTATAAAAAATGCCTTAATAAAATATCCTAATCATATTGAATTAATACATTTTAAAATGGAATCTTTACTCGATTCAGATAACACCATAGAGGCCTTTAAACTCTGGCACCAATATTTTGATAACTTAAAGATTTTCAAATCCTCACCTGTTTTAGAATATCTTAATAATGTCTTATATGAAAATTTTGATATACCATTTACTGCAGATGATAATCAGATTAAAGAGTCAATATTTAAATTTTTAAATATTGATGATATTTGGAAGGATATATATAAGTTTCTTGCAAAAGGAAAGGAAATTGAAGCTAAAGTAACTTGCGAAAAAATAGCTGATCTTCTTCCCCATAAAGCAACATTAAATATAACTTTGTTGACAAATTATCTAGAGCTTAAAGAATATCAAAAAATGATAGAACGTGCTGAAACTATCAAGAAATATCATACAGATAATCTTGAGTTTCATAAGCTTTATGCTAAAGCTTTCGGTGAAACAAACAATTTTGTTAAAGCAAAAGAAACTATAGATAAAGCTTTTCAAATAGCTCTTAAAGATCAAGAATTTAAAAGATGGGATGTCGTTGGAGATTATATTAGAATCTTATTAGATATGGATAATACTAGTGAATTACTGATGTTATTAGAAAAAATAAACGAAATTGTTCCAAAAGAAGAAAAACTGCTCACTATACTACAGATGAGTTTAAATTTTTTTGATTCACCCACATATGTTGAACCATTATTTCAAAAACTAAAAGAATTCAAAGAAAACCCAATAATAAACATCAAAGAATTATATATTAATATTATTTTTTTGCTATTACTCGAATTAGATAGTGAAGAAATACAAAATAACATAAATTCGACAAAAACCAAAGAAAACATACGAATAGAAATTGAAGAAGCAAAAAATAATGATATTTCAAATAATTCGTTATTAGATTATGCTCTTTTAAGAATTGGAGAACCTACAGAAAACAAAAATATTAGAAAAAAAATGGATCAATTACTTTCCCATTCCTCTGAATACCCTCAAGACGTTGTTGCAAAATATGAAGCCATACTAAAATATGGTGATCCAGAAACGCTACTAAAAAATCCTCCAGATAAAGATATGTTAACAGAAGATGGTCTGAACTTTTATCAATTAGTTGCATATATTAAAACTAATCAAATAGATCAAGCTAAAAAACTAATAAATCAAAAATTATTAAATAATACATTGCTTAATGATAACTTTTTAAATACATTTGAATTATTAAAATTTATCGAGAAAGACAAACTTATAAAAATATATAGTGAAATTGAAATGAACAAAGAATTGATTGATTTTTTAAAGATGCAATAGAAAATATACTATCAAAAGATAAACAAACATCCCAAAACATGCATTCTACCATGTTTTGGGATGTTTGTTACGCTTAGACTATCAAGTCCCTGATTCAGTTTCTAGATAATCCTCCAAATCATCTATGAAATCTAATTCTAATTTACCTTCTGATGTAATGAATACTTCTATATCCAAAATGGTGATCAATTTATTATCCACCTTACCAATTCCCTTAACAAAACCAAGTTCAAGCCCACCAATACCTTGAACTATAGGATGAATATCTTCTTCTGCAAATTCGTAAATTTCCCGTACTTCATCCACAATGATACCAACTTTGCCTTTTTCAATTTCAAATAATAAAACCCGCTTTAATGTTTTATCTTCATTATCTTTAACTTTGATATTAAGTTTCTTTCTCGCATCAATTAATGGAACAACTTCACCACGCAAATTAAACATTCCAGCAATATAATCAGGAACATGAGGTAAACCGAGATTAGTTATCTCAGGTAAAGGCTCAATACCCTGTACATCAGTTATCTCTAAACCATATAAATTTTTCTCGATCCGGAAAATAATAATCTTATCCAAACCGTTTTTACCTTTTTCTTTATTAACCAAAGTTGAAGCACCTCCTTAAAATTCTTCACCCTACTGTAAAAATTCTGCAAAAAACACTATTTTCCTCCCAAAAGTCGAAAATAATACTTGGCTATACTTAACAACATTTTAGAATTCGTAAATACTCACACTTCAACAGGAGATTGTGTCTTCTTTTTCCTAAAGTGAACTCGTCCAGCTAAAGCTGAACATCGGGGCTTCAGTAGGGGATTCTACCCCCACTGAAGATTAAAGACAATTCCCCCCACTTATAGAAGTGGGGGTCTTAACTCAAAAGATAAAAGCCAATATGCCTTCAAATCTTTCCAGGGTGCGCGCGAGCGCGTTGAGGAAGAATCTTTTAGCAAAAGAATAATTAAGAAAATAAGCAAAATCATACTATACCGAATAATACCTTACCACGTCCTAATCTAAATTGTAAAAGAATAGTTTGCTTTTAATCTGGTTGATTGACTGTTTCTTATGATTTAGATACATACCACCAACAACAAGACGATTCGGCTTTTTCTTGGGATAAGATGCAAAATCTACTACAAAATAGTCCAGTTTTGGACTTTCATAAATCAACTTAAGTTCATCATTCTCACTTTCCAGTACATAGATTTTACTATACAAAAACTTATCACCATCAAAGAAATTTCTTCTCAGATAAATCTCTGGTCTTTTATTCTGGTTTAAATCCATAGCATGCATGGCAAAACCATATGGATCAGGTAATGTCACAGGATCTTTAAGTGTCTCATCTACTTCAAAAATTTGAATTGTAGCACCTTCATCTTCACCATCCATAGTGGTAATCAACTCTTCTGTGCCATCACCTTCTAAATCAGCAAAAATAAACCTTTTGCCATAACCCTCTCCTAAATAATAGGTTTTCACAACTAGCCCTTGATAATTTACAATATAAATTGAATCCTTATTAAATAATGTAATACCTCTAGAACCATGTAATGATACAGGTCTGGAAAGAAAACGAGGTTGTATACTTATTAACTCATCCTCATAAGGGTTAATATTCACTACTTCTAAGAGATTTCCATGAGCAATAACTTCATCCTTAAAATCACCATCTAAATCAACAGCAATCAGTTTATGATCATTTGAAAGAGGTAAAAAGTCTTCATAAATCCATTGTACTGCATAACTTTCTAAACTTCTTACCTGAATATTCATTCCAGCACTATAAACAACTTCAAGCTTTTCATCACCATCTAAATCCCCTATATCAAAACCTAAAAGCAAGTTATTCATGAGAGGACTTTGATCTACCAAATTCAAGGAGACATCATAATCATCAGGATTATATGAATCTTCTATATTTATCCCATTTTCAGAAGAAGGAGTCTTAATATCTTTTGTTTTATCATCTTCTACCTTAGATTCAGCCATTACTTCAGGATTGTCCTCACTATTTTCTGATAAGTCTTGTGAATCAGTATTTGTGGTAGTTGTATCTAACAAAGGAGTTTCGTTTGTTACTGTAATGGTCCGGGCTTCACCTAACGGAATTTGATCAATTGTATTTCGATCCAAAGTAATTGTTTTTATATTTTTTTTATTCCCAGTCTCGGTGAAAACAACCATCACATTTACCGAGTAAACATCAGAATGAGTTACTAAACTTGACATAACTAAAGCTGAAATTCCTAATTTTTCGCCGATCTTTTGAAAAAGCTCTTTTTCCGAAAGATTTTCTTTTAAAAGTTCATCCCAGACAACTTTAACATGTTCAGATGGAATTAAATACAATGATGGATATATTGCTATTACTTCTTCCATCTCTTTTTGAAGATGTTCAGCCAATGAACCTTCTTCACCATTTACATTCATCATTGGTAAAAGACCCAAATTATTAGTAGCCACTTCACCATGTAAAGCTTGAAATAAATTGGCAGATAACAAAATAAATTTTGAACGCAAAAGCTGAGATGGACTAACACCAAATACTGAAATACTATATCCAAACATTAAAATAAGTAGCAACAGTATAGACAGATAAAAAATCAATTTCCTTTTCACTTTTAACCCTCCTATCACGCAAATAAAATACACATTATCTTATATATTTCGCCCTATTTACACAAATTCCTTTCTAAAAATTTTCACATAATCTTTGGTAGGAACAATATAAATGACGAGAGCAGTCATCAGGTTCTGCTGCACATGCAAATTTTTCATAGGTTCCAGTTACAGCAACATTACATTCTGCTTGAATGATTTCATCTGTAAGTTTCGAAAGTTTTTGTTGTATCTCTAGCAATTCTTTTAAATCAAATTGAAAATCCCAATAACGATCAGGTTCAAGAAAATATAGTTTACACTGAACCCTCTCTATCCCCGTTAAATGGTAAATTGCTAAAGCATATACTTCCATCTGAAGCAAATATTTTTTACTCTCTTTTTCTATTTCATCCTCTGTAATCTGATTAGTTTTATAGTCAAATATAATAACTTCATCTTCCGAAATAATAACACGGTCAATTATGCCCCGGATAAGAGACTGATCTAAAATTAGATAAAATGATAATTCTCGTTTTTCTTTAATTTCTTTAGTCTCAAGCATATGGTATAGATCATTTTCATGCTGAAAATAATTATTCATCAATGGTTGGATATCTGCTAATATATTTGCTAGAGCATCTGGGCCAGCCACATTAAATCCCAATTGCCGAACACCTTTCTGCAAAATTTCTGGTACCTCTTCGATATTCCGAGCTTTTTCGCAGAGAAAATGAACCAATGTTCCCCTCTCCGCCCCCTGAAGTAAGTTATTATCTTTTACAGTCAATCTATCAAGAGGATTAGCAATACTAAAAGGCATCTTTTCAACAAAACGATGATAATACCAGCGCGGACACTTCTCATATGTCATCAATGCTGTTGGACTAAATTCGTAATATCCATTCTTTCTCTGAGGAGTGATAGATGGAACCTTTAAATTTTGATACATCTCACTCAAAGTTTCATACTCTACCATCTCTTGAGCTGAGGTAGTTTTTTCTAAAATCATTTCTTCCAGGATCAGCTCTTCTATTTGTGGATTAACACAAATTCGATGCTGTTCTTTCCCGTAGAATAATTCTTCAGGAACTTCATCAGGTTTACTTAAATCAAAAACTTGTGCTATCCAATCTAACCAATTTTTTCCTTCATCGATCTCACCTGTTTTAAAATCTTTGAAGGCGCCGCTGATGATGAGATAATCTCTAGCCCTAGTCGCTGCTACATAAAAGAGTCTTTTCCGTTCAGATAATTCACGGCGTTTTTCCTCTTCCCAGATAAGAGTTGACAGAGATGTTTTTATCGACTTATCAGTCAAAGGATCCCTTACCCTAAGTCCTAATCCTAACTCAGGATCAAAAAAGATCGCTGGAAAATTAGTAGGATTGATCAATTGACGACCTACATCTGGTAAGATCACAATAGGAAACTCCAACCCTTTAGATTGATGGATAGACATGAGCTGAACACAATCATTCTGGCCTGGAATCTCTGCCATACCTTCCCTCACTTCTTTTTCTTCCATCATATCAATATGTTTGATAAAACCATATAATGATGAAAAAGAATCTTTCTCATATTGCCGAGCCATAGAGGTGAATTTATTTAAGTTGGCCCGAATCAAATCTCCATAAGTGTGTGTCACCATCAATTGCCGATAACCTGTTTTTGATAAAATTTCAATAATCAAAGAAGAGATGGCCTTCTTCTCTCGATTTTCTCTGATACTTTTGTACACTTCAAAAAAACTCATCATCTTTGCAGAAGCAGATGACCACCCAATTAATTCCTCACCTAACTCATCATTTTTCTCTAATTTTTCTATCAACTGATCTATTTTGAAATCCTTTGTTAAAAGTAACGCTAAATCTTCATCACTCAACCCACAAAAAGGAGAACGTAATACTCCAACCCATTCAATCTCTCGCTTAGGGTTATCCACGATTTTTAGGAAATTCATTACATCTTGAACTTCCTGCCGATCAAAAAAACCTCTACCTTTCACTACAGAATAAGGAATGTGTTTTTTTTGAAGTGCTTCTTCATAAATCTTAACATCAGTCAATGCTTGAAAAAGAACGCATATATCACCATAAGAGACTTTTCTTCCACTCTCTTTTCCACCCTCATAGACCAATCTTTCTTCAGAAATAACCATCTTCTGAATACGATGTGCTAGGTATTTTGCCTCTTCTTCTCTAGCATTTGTATTCTCTTCTAATTGGGATTTATCTAAAATCATGAATTCCACACATGAATCATCTGGATCACCACGTCGAATCGAATATGATGGTTGATAGTTCATATCATAACGATTGTTTTCATTAGTCCCAAATATCTTCTCAAAAAAATGATTCACGAAATCAATAATCTTACCCCTACTCCTAAAATTCACGTCCAACAAAATATCTTTACCAATCTTGCTAATCTCTTTTTTGAGCCCCTTAAAAACAGTAACATCAGCCCCACGGAATCGATAGATTGATTGTTTAGGATCGCCAACAATGAATAACTGATTCCCTTGTATAGCTGCATCTAGAGAACCTCCCACAAGGAGGCGCACCAATTTTTCCTGTGTCGGATTAGTATCCTGAAATTCATCAACCATTATAAATTTAAACTTTTCACGATAACTGGTACATATCTTAGAATTATTTTTTAAAAGCTGAATCGTCATTCTCTCTAAATCAGCAAAATCCATTCCATTGAGTCTTCGTTTCTTTTCCAAATAATTTTCATCTATTTTTTTTATAACCTCAACCAAAGATGGGATCAATTCTAATCCTCGCAAATCTGCAAGATATTGATTCAACTCTTCCTCAACGATCTCTTTGATTCTCTTTACTTGTGAGCTAACTGATTTCGCCAACCTACCTTTTAAAATTTCTGTTAATTTTATTAGTGATTTTCTATTCTTGTCTGTCAAAAAATTAATCTCACGAATTGAAGATTCTAAATGAGGCCAGTTTTTCTCCAATTCGTCCATCTTTGTTTTAGTACCCTTTGCAAGTTTTTCTGAATGATTGATCTGAAGTAACTCTTCTACAAGATCACAGATTTCAGTCTTTAGTAATTCTAATACTTGACTACTCTTACTTAAAAGTTTTAAAGTTTTATCAGCTAACTGATCTAAATTCGTTGGGCGACTGTTTATATAAGCATTTTTCAAAAGATCATTTATAGCATAGATACCAAACTCCCGAACAAGAGTAATCACACTTAACTCACCTTTATCCAACCCTTTAAGAAAAATCTCTTCAATCGTTTCATCCAAAATTTCATCTGCTTCGATTTCATCAAATATCCTGAAAAAAGGATCTACTCCCACCTCTAATGGGTTTTGTCGCAAAATTTGACCACAAAAACTATGGAAAGTACTAATCTGGGCCAGATTCAAATCCTCTTTCACATTTCTCCAAAAATCTTTCTCTTCATATATATCAGCTTCAATAGCTCGTCTATTTACCTCTTTTAAAATACGTTCTTTCATTTCACCAGCAGCTTTGTTAGTAAAAGTTATCGCTAATATTTCATCAACATTTGCCAATCTATGACTGATTAGGTGAAGATAACGTTGAGTTAGCACCCCTGTCTTACCGGAACCTGCACCTGCTGATAAAACTATACACTGATCTGTAGTCTCAATTGCTTCTTTTTGCGCTGAAGTTGGTTTAAATCCCATCCAAATCACCCCCATTACTTCTCTCAGTCATCATTCGGCGAATTCTGGAACTTTCGTAGCGACATATTTTCTTAAACTTACAATAATCCTGACATTTTTTTGGATTTACAGGAAATTCCCCCGCACGTATCTTATTTATATAATCAATAATATATTCATCTACTTTTGCCATCACATCTTCCCAATCATCATCAGTAAGACAAGATTTACTCCGTTTTCCTACTGGAATCAAATCTTGACACAAATCCCTCCAAATCCCCGCTTTCCGATCACATTTATTCAAAGCAAAATACCCTGCTCCTAATACAATTTTTTCTTCACCACATAGGTGAGAAGCAGATTTTATATAAATGGGTAATTGCAAATCAATTCCTTCTTCAATTTCTGCAAATCCCTCTCGAGTCCCAAGCTTATAATCATATAAAACAAGATACTTACCATCTTGACTCTCATCAATCCTATCAATCTTTCCTTTAAACTTAATAATCTTCTCAGAACCATCATTCTCCAAATAACGAATCTCTAAAGGATTTGCAACATTTAATGTTTCATCTTCCTGATAATCTTGATTTAAACCAAAACTCGCTTCCAAGTATTTCGGGGTCATCTGATACTCCAGTTTGGCGGCATCCTCATACTCATAAGAAATAATTCGTTGTAGTTTCTTTAATATCTCCTCCTGATACTGTATCATCAGCCCATTTGGTAAACTCATACCTGGCACAAAGTTAGCCATTACCTCATTTACAAGTCTTTCTAAACGTTCCAAACTTTCTTCCAATGGCTCTTTTTCCCAACCTGGAAAATCTCTAAAAAAGAGAAATAATATCTGATGATATAAATTACCTAAATCAAGAGCCTCCAACCTCGACTTTGGTTCTTCCATCTCTTCCAAATCTAAAATTCTACTACAGAAAAATTGAAAAGGACAATTAGCATAACCATTGAGTTGACTGATACTATAAACCCGTTCAGAATGAAAAGCTTTCTGCAATCGCTTAATAACATCATCACTTTTTAAAATCCCATCAAATTCAGTAAATACTGTTCCTTCTCGCGACTTAATCATTTGACTTCTTTGATAAAGATCAAAGAAGCGATCTTCAGAAATATCTCTTTTTAGCATATCATCCACCACAACATTTTTTAAACAGTATTCTTCTCGTTCCCATTCAGTCAATGGTACATAATCTTCATCTACCTTTATTTTTTCTCCTATAGTCACATTTTCCTGATTTATGGTATCTTCGCTAAAAAGGTTTAATACTTCTTTAATAAATGAAGATGCTTGATGCTCAAAGGTTGGACAGGTAAGAATCAATCTTTCTGAAGCAGTACTAATAGCCTCCAGGAAAAAACGCCCTTCTTCTTCCATCTGTTCATACCACTGTTTAAAGTAAATCCCGCGCTCTAATAATTTTTTTCTTTCTTCAGGAGTAAAGAGCCAATCTCTTTGTCCATACCTAGGAAAATCCCCTTCTAACAAACCTGAAATATACACATATTTAAACTTACGACCACGGCTCTGTGATGAAGTCATGATTTGCACTGCATCAATTTTGAGATCTACTTCTGGAATTTCAATCTCCTGCGCTGCCTCCATTAATATTTTAATAAACTCCTGATATGACCAGTTATTTTGTGAAATCTTATCACTATTCAATAAATCTCCAAACTTAATCATCTCAGATAATAATTGCTGAAGACGTTCTAAACTCAACAAATCGCGTCGTAAAACTTGATGATCGTTGGTTTTCAAAACCTGTTCATCTAGATTATAAAACGCCAAAAACTCCAGCAATCTCTCACTATGGTCATAAAAGCTCTGAGACTTTGCTAGTAAAGAAAGTTTTTCAAAAAAAGTTTGTTTAATATCTAAATCACTAGTATTCTCAATTTTTAGATATTGAGAATTCATAACTTCAGTTACATTCTCTGTTGACCAGTCATTAGTAAAAATATTATAAATTTTAAGGATTAATTTAAATAAAGGTGTTTGGCTCAATAAATTACCTAACGATATCTGATATGGAATCTCTAAGTCCCTAAAAATTTCTTCAACAATTGGATGATAATATTTAACATCTCTAAAAACAATTGCAATCTCATCTAACTTTATATTCATTATATTATCCTTCAAGAGCATCTGTTTTATCTGTCGCCCAATAGCTTCGACCTCTTGATATTCATCTGGAGTATACATAATTGTTATTGAGTCATCTCCATCAATTTGTCTGGCATCAAGATTAAAAAGATTTAAACACAGATGATTTAAAGTATTTTTACGAATCTCAGTTTCTAATTCTTTTAACTTTTCAACTTCCCAGTTCCAATCAGTATCTAAAGACTCTTCTTTTAAACGATCAATCATTTTAGAAACTGATAAAAATAACTCATTCCTATCTTCTTCTAAAAAAGTATGAAGTATGACCTCTTTACCTGCAGAAATAAGCGTTTTAATTAATCTAACTTGAAGATGATTTAACTTAGAAAAGCCATCCACTACCACAAGATCTATAGATGACAAGAGATCATTATTTCTTTCTAATGAAGTTTTTTCAATCCCCTGGATTAAGCATTCATAATTTGTCTCCTGATCCACTAGTTCATGCTGTATGAGAAAATCATTATATCCTTTAAATATATAACCTAACTCACACTCTTTTTTTGAATCAGCGTAAATTTTCAACCAACTTTCTGGAGTCTGACCTGCTCCTCTAACTTCTGTTAGCCATTGAAGTAAACTTACATAAAATCCATCATATTTAAGCATCTCACCTAACTCAGATAAACGTCCTGAATCAAAAAGATTACAAGCTACAGATTTTAAGATTATCTTTTGTTGATATGAAGAGATAGGTTTTTGATATTCCATCCAATCTTTCAACATCTCATTAACAAAACCATCAAAAAGAAAAATCTGTGGTTGATGTAAAGCCAAATGACCCTGATACTTGGTCTGGTTGTTAAAATATCTATAATTAATTAAAGCACTTTCAATTTCTTTTTGTAATTGATAAGTCGGCACTAAATAGGCAAACCTAACCCCATTAAGATCAATGCGTGTTGTACATGCTTCAATCAATTTACTTCTACCAGAACATAAAACAGAACCATATAAAATTTTTTCCATTTTCTATCCTCCCCTATTAAAAGATAAAAAGACCTTTTAGAAAAAGATCTTTTTACAATACCGTTTGTATTCCAAATAAGGTCATTGATTATTCTACCTTATAATCATCCCTATTCAGATTCACTACATTATCTTTTTTTGGAGCAGAACCCATTCTATATTTTTCTAACTCTTTTTTGATCATTTGCCATCCAAAAATTAAAACTCCAATATCTTCTAAATAGCCAAACGGAAAAAAGATATCGGGAAAAAGATCAATAGGAGAAATAAAATAAAGAAGTGGCAGAGAAAACAACAATTTTGACCAAACAGAAATTTTCTGATCATTTAGATACCGAAATAATAATGAAATATTACGCAATTTTCCCACTGAATTGATGCCTCCTATACGTATTTATCAATAGTGTTTAACTTTATTATTTCTCCATCTAAGATCATTTACCCTGCTTTTTAAATTTTTTTTACTTATTCAACTTTCCAGATGAAGTTTAACACTGTTTGATGGTAAATACTTAAAAATAAGAGACGCCTAAGTCAGATCGAATTCAGAAAATTTTCTTTACCGATAAGCCTAACACTTAAACCAATTTCTCATAAACTAAATAAGCTTACGCAGAGCTGACTTTTGAAGGAACGTTTTTTAAGTATTTACCATCAAACAGTGTTCACACGAATAATGATTAACTAAAAATTAACTGTTCTCTGTGCTTCTCTCTGGATACTCTGTCTTCCTAAAAATAAAATAACAACTGCAACATAAAGCCAACCAAATAAGATATAAACTCTCCTAACTCCGATAATCTCTGCAATAAAAGATCCTAAAATATAACTAACCGGATTGAAGAAATTAGAAATGGCGCTAGTTAGTCCTGAAATCTTGCCTAAATGTTCTCTAGGAGAAATACGGGTTGTTAAAGTACTTAAGTTTATATTAACTATACTAGTAACCAGACCATTTAGAAAAGAGATAATTAAAATCAGATAGAAATTAACTGTCGCACCCATTCCAGCATATATCACTCCATGAATTACCATACCGATAAAGATGCTTTTATAGGTAGTCCAACGTGTCTTGAAGAAAGTATTGAAAGTTGCTCCGCAAAATCCACCCATTACAAATATGGTTCTAAAAATTCCCCATTCTGTTTCACCTAATCTCAACGAACCCTGTATCAAAGACATGGGCAAAGTCATATTCAACGGAACAGAAATTAAATTTGTAAACGCTAACATGACTGTTATTACAAAAAGCACTTTCAGTTGTGATAAAATTTGAAAACTCTCTTTTAAATCTCGCTTGACATATACTTTTTCACCTTTTGCTAATTTTTTTTCAGGAATGTGAATAAACATTTCTGAAATGGCTGAAAAGATAAATGAAAATGCATTCACAAGACTGATTACAAAGATACCATATTTTCTAAAAAAAATACTCGCTAAAATAGGAGTACTCATTATTGATAGATTTGTCATCGATTGATTAAAAGCCTTCGCTTGAAGAATTTTTTCACCTTTTACTAGCAAAGGCATTGCAGCAAATACCGCAGGTCTAAATATTGCTTTAAAAATTCCTTCAACAAATACAAATATGTAAATTAAAGTTGGAGTTAAATTATTCTTCCATGATAGGTAAGCAAAAATCATAAATAGAATACCCCGTATTATATCTGTTCCTACAATAAACATTTTTTTGGAATATCTATCTACATAAACTCCTCCGATTGTGCTTATTAATACAGGAGGTAATGTCATTAAAGCTAAAGTAAATCCTAAGGCCATGGATGATCCAGTGCTCTTAAGTATATATAAAGAAATGGCCCAACCAAAAATATTACTACCCATCTTAGATACAAAATCACCAGTAATCAATAGCCAATAGTCTATCGAAAATCCTTTAAGTCCCTGAAATTGCACCCCCTTCATCTATATCACCCTATCCTTCCTCAAAAAAATATATTCAGAATTACATAAACTTATACATTTATTATACACTTTAAAAGTATATTTTTCAAGACAAAATTTCTAATTTGTTTTTTACGTGTTATTTTATGGAAATATTTTTTTAAAAAAATCCTGCTCAAAAACGAATTTTAAATAATTCTATAGATAAAGTCAGATTCTGCATCAATTCTCTACGTTTTAAATCTTTTTCAGGATCATTAAATGTATCAATAGGGTATTTCCAATTTTTCTGATTAATGTGGAAACTACTAGCATTCCCCTGTTCCCATGCTTTCAAACCGTTAGGAAGAAGAATTAAACGAAGACCTTCTAAAATATCAGGAGTCACCGCTCCTAAAAGACCTAGGAGACGGTGACGTAATTTATCTTTATCTTTTTCTTCATTATATCTTTTAAAAGTCTTCCAAAAAGCAATGCCTATACCTACAAGATTAAGATATATAGAAGGCATCTCTTCTTTAAACAAATCAATGTTTTTAAAATCAATTCGATTCACCTGAATTGGTCGCTCATTAACAACTAGATCATAAATTTCATGTTGGGCAATCCCCATCAAAAAAGCGGTCACATCCTCATTTAGCCATGGAAGATTTAAATCAGATGTTAGGTCATTAATAAATGTTTGAATAGCTAAATGTTCATCCCAATGTCCCATAACTATTGCTCCTGAATATAAGCTGCCAAAAGAGTAATAGAGTTTAAAAGTCCATCAAGATGCGTACGTTCTTGACCATGTGAGGCATGAACACCCGGGCCAATTAACGCGCCACGAATATTATTTCCACCATGTAAAGCTGCTGAAACATCAGAGCCATAACGAGGATAAATATCGATTGCATAATTCAATTTATTTTCTTTAGCTAATTCAATCAATCTACTCACCATATGATAATCATATGGACCAGACGAATCTTTTGCACAAATTGAAACATCCTGCTCTGTACAAGAAAGGTCATCACCCATAGCGCCCATATCTACAGCTAAAAACTCATTGATGTCATCAGGAATATAAGCTGCACCATGTCCTACCTCTTCATATGTGGAAATGAGAATCTTAATAGTATGAAGAGGAGTTACTTCTTGGCGTTTTATCATTTCTAACAACCCAAAAAGAATAGCAACGCCTGCCTTGTCATCTAAATGTCGTGATTTGATAAATCCATTTTCCTTGATTACTGTGCGAGGGTCAAAGGAGATAAAATCACCAACTTGAATTCCCAAATTCTCTACATCTTCTTTTGATTTCACTATCTCATCGATTCGAATTTCCATATTAGCTTCTTCTCGTTTCTGCTCCTGTGCATCAGTGAAAACATGAACCGAAGGTTTGGTAGTTAGAACAGTGCCTTCATAAATCCGTCCATCTCTAGTGTGAATCTTACAGTACTCACCTTCAACTGTGGACATCATATAACCACCAATAGAAGTAAAGCGAAGGTGACCAGAACCTTTGATAGAACGCACCATTCCACCTAAAGTATCTACATGTGCAGATAATCCCACGGTGTAGTCATCGTTTTTACCAGGGACTGTAATCACACCACAACCTTTTTTAATCATCTCAAAATCATAGCCTAAGTTTTTGGCTTCTAACTCAACTTTCTCCATAATCTGATGGCAAAACCCACTCGGACTAGGTGTGCGTAATAAATCTTCTAAAATTTTCAAAAGATACTCACGGTTAATTTTAGTTTTCATCATCATTCTCCCTTTCGTAAAGTACAAACAAGTCTTTATTTTACTATTATACTCATATTTTATAGCTACAATTAAAATATTCGCCATTTTTAACTAATTCCCTTCATATTTAGGGAATTCTTAAACTGTGAAGACAAATATTATTAGGCACTAAAAAAGACATAAATCTCTTTAAAATTTAAGATTCTTAAATTTCATGTTTGTAGAATATAATTTGTTAATTTATATTATTTATCTAACGTTTATAAATTTACAATTATTGACTTTTTACAAGAGTTATTGTATAATATTATCAAGCATATTGTTTGCAGACATATGCATTTTAAATGATCGCGCGCATTTAAAAAAACGATTCAAAAGTTATTCTGCAGAAAAAAATGTATACTTTAAAAGGGGGCTAATTTAAGAATGAAAAAACTTAGTTTTCTGTTAGTTTTAGTACTGATATTAAGTATCACAGGCATGGCGTTTGCCGGTAATAATGGCAAAATGGATCAAACCGTTGCTGATGAAATTACCTACAAACCTCATGTAAGAGTAATCGTTAGATTAGTTGATAGTGCCAGAATGAATCCTCATGCTTTAAATGGTACAGTTAAGAACGAATTCAAAATTTTCAATGGTTTTGCAGGTACTTTCCCATCTGCTGCCATCGAAGGATTATCCCATAATCCTAATGTTGCTTTCATCAGTGCTGATAACCAAAAGGAAGCCACATTAATTTATGCCGCTCCTACCGTTTTTGCTCCTAACGCTTGGAGTGCTGGTTATACTGGTCAAGATGTTAAAGTTGCAGTTCTCGACACTGGAATCGATGGTTCTCATCCTGCTCTTGCTGGTCGAGTAGTTGCCTGGTATGATACTATCAATGGCCAAACTACTCCTTATGATGATAATGGTCACGGAACTCATTGTGCAGGTATCGTAGGTAGCCATGATACCACTAATCGTGGTATTGCTCCTGATTGCAATCTTATAGGAGTAAAAGTTTTAAATGACAAAGGAATAGGATATGACTCCGATATCATTGCAGGTATAGAGTGGGCTATACAACAAGGTGCAGATGTTATCTCCATGTCCTTAGGCGGAAGAGCTACTTCTGCTCCTGAAGATGATCCTTTGTGTGTTGCTCTAAAAAATGCATGGATCAATGATGGTGTAGTATCCTGCATTGCTGCTGGAAACAGTGGTCCAAGACCTAGAAGTATTGACTCCCCAGGTATTGAGCCTACTATCATTACTGTTGGTGCTGCTGATGATAAAAATACAATTACCTGGACAGATGATGAAATCGCTCGTTTCTCCAGTCGCGGGCCAACAAAATATGGCGATTTAAAGCCAGATTTTTGTGCTCCTGGTGTTGGAATCCTCTCCTGTGAAGCTAACACTACAGGTTGGGTAGCTTATTCCGGTACTTCTATGGCTACTCCAAATGTAGCTGGTGCGGTTGCTCTGATTCTTCAAGCTAATCCAAGCTGGACACCTGATCAAGTTAAAACAGCTCTAATGAATACCGCCCATGATCTCGGCTTAGAGTGGGGTCTGCAAGGTGCAGGTGAAATCGACGTTTGGGAAGCTATAAATTATTAATCTTTAATATTAAAAAGAAAAGAGGTCGAAATTATTTTCGACCTCTTTTCTTTTTATTTTATAATAGTTATTGGATATGTAAAAAAAAATTATTGATTATGAGTTACATACCAAGGATATTGCTATCCCCAAAAACGCACCTCCAAATACTTCAACAGGAGTATGTCCGATGAATTCTTTTAATTCTTTAAAAATCATCTCCGGATCTTGTCCGGTACTGATCTCATCAACAATCCGATTTAAAATCTTAGCTTGTTCACCGACCGCTCTTCTTACTCCAGTTGCATCATACATAATTATCAAAGCAAATACTGTTACAATAGCAAATAAATCTGAAGCAAAACCATATTTAAACCCAATTGTAGTTGCCAAAGATGTAACTGCTGCTGAGTGAGAACTAGGCATTCCACCAGATTTCATAATATGTGCAATCGACATTGGTCGTATCGTAAATATTTTAAGAACTTGAGCAAGCATTAAAGCAGATAGTGATATAGTTATTGTATGCATTAAAACACATCCTTTAACAAATCTGGAACTACTATAGAAGAGCATTATAACTAATTTTATATTTTACAATCTCCCTGTTTCTCTAAACCACTTTAAGCTATCTGCAATGGTTTCTCTAATAGGTCGAGAAGAATAACCTAATTCGCGAGATGCCTTTTCACAACTGATCATAGAATTAGAATGTAGGACACGTATTGAATAAGAGGTAAATCGTGGCGGCATATTGGTTAAATTATAATATAAAGGAGTAAAAATTGCAAGTGTTTTCGCTAACCAGGTCGGTATTTTAATAGTTGGTGTTTTAATTCCTGTTATATCTTCTATCAATAAAATTAATTCTTTAACAGTAATTCTTGAACCTGATAGGATATAGCCTTCACCACAACATCCTTTTTTACAACTTAAAATAAGACCTTTTGCCACATCCCGGACATCAACAAAATTGTACGCTCCGCTGATATAAGCTTTTACTTTCTTTTGAGCGAAATCTTTAATAAGTTGGCCCATTTCAGAAGGTTTATAATCATATGGGCCAATAACTCCTGTTGGAAATACTATTACAATGTCAAGTCCAGCTTGTATACCTCTAAATACTTCCAAAGTCGCTCGTGCTTTTGACTTAGCATATTCTCCAAATACTTTTTCAGGATCAAACTGTTGACTTTCATCAATTACTACCCCATCTGGTGGTTCAACAAAAGCGTGAACCGAACTTGTATAAATCAATCGACGAACTCCCGATTTTAAGCACGCTTGAATCACGTTATTTGTTCCTTTTACATTCACATCATCTAGTAGTTTACTTTTCCCTGGTAAAATTGATACTATCCCGGCCAAATGATAGACTACATCAACTCCATCAAAAGCTCGCAACAAACTATCAACATCTCTTACATCACCAATAACTTTTTCAACATCTAAATCTTTTAAATTTGCTGTTTTCTCAAATGGAGGTATAACTATCCGTACCTCCTCTTCTTGTTTTAAGAGTTCCCTAACCAAAACATTTCCAATATGACCTGTTGATCCTGTAACCGCAATCATATTTTACCTCCGATCGCTAAAATATTTTTCTCTTTCAAATCTATGTTCATAAAAGTTATTTTATAATTAGCTATGATAATAAATTATTCGTTTAAGGGGAAACATAAGTGAAGGAGGTGGATATATTGACAACATTAAATCTTAATCAAAAAGAAAAAATGCTTTTACATGATCAAAAAAGTCACGAAGAACTATGTATCCAAAAGTACTCTAACTATGCTCTTCTAACTCAAGACCAAGAATTAAAACAGTTATTTACAAACTATGCTTCCCAAGAACAGCAACACTTGAATACTATTAATCAAATTTTAAGTGGCCAAATTCCGCAGATGAATCAGTCCCAAAGCCAAACACAAGGTTCAGGTCAACAAATGTCACAAGTTCAAGGCAATATGCAAACTCAGATGCAATCAACAGGTGGAACTCTAAATCAAAATGATGCAGCACTTTGTAGTGACCTTCTAATGTCGGAAAAGTATATTTCAGGGGCTTACAATATTGCCATTTTTGAATGCACCAATTCAGCAGTTCGCCAGGTATTAAATCATATTCAAAAAGAAGAACAGCAACATGGAGAAGGTATCTTTAACTACATGCAAAGTCACGGGATGTATAACTCGCAATAACAACTCGGCTTAACTCTTTGCTTCGTTTCATGTTAGGTTTGCTATTGTTTGAAGGATGGCATGTACTTAAAAAACGTTCCTTCAAAAGTCAGCTCGTGTAAGCTTAATGTTATTTAGCTAAACTATATTTAGTATGAAATTTATCAATACTTAAATATATTTGAGATCAAGCTGACTTAGGCGTCACCAATTTTAAGTACATGCCAATGCATAAACTTAGAATACGAAAGTATAGAAATCAGTAGTGACTAATAAGTATTAACTAATGACTAATAAATGAAAATTTCTAATCTGTAGTGCGTTTTGGCACATAAATCATTTCCCCGATCTGTAATCGCTGAGGAATAATATAAGGATTAACCTCAGTTATTTTCATTACTGTGGTATTAAAATTCTTAGCTATATTGTAGAGATTATCTCCTGCTTTTATCGTATAAATATCACAAAGCTCAAAAGAAGTTCGCGAGTCACCCAATAAAGAAGACACCTGTTGATTAATTTCTTCGTATTGTTTTTTAAATAATTGATAATCTGCTTCTTCCAATTTCCACAAATCTTTGGAATCAAGAAAGTCTTTCATAGGCAATACTCGATAAAAATGTTTGTCCATGTTATAATATCTATATACATAAGTCTGAATAAATCCTACTTCTTTAATCTCAGTTTTTTTATCGTTTTTTTCAATCTCTACAGAAAGAATGCCTCCAAAATTTCGAGGAAATGTTCTCTGGTTAGAAATGAAGTTTCCCAGTGAATAACTAACAACACCTTTTCTGGGTTCTCCCATTGCAGTAAACCACTCATAAATTTTGTAAGGTTGCAAAACATGAGGATGGCTACCAATTATCAAATCTACTCCACACGAAAATAGATAGTCAACTATCATATGTTGTTTTTTATTCGGTCTCCTTTGATACTCCTCACCAAAGTGAACAGATACTAAAACTAAATCCACACCAATTTGATGAGCTTTATCAATCTCTGTTTTCATTTTATGTAAATCTATTACGTTGACTAAATACCCTTTACCCTCTGAAATCGGTACATTAGTTCCATATGTATAGGCTAATACAGCCATAGAAATACCATTTTTCTCAACCACGCATATTTCAGTCTGTTCCTCTTGTGTGCGGAAAGTTCCTGTATGGGCTAACCCAAGCAAATCAAGCTGATCTAATGTACGTAAAAGACCTGATTCCCCTTTGTCAAGCGAATGATTGTTTGCTGTTGTAATAATATTAAATCCCGACTCTTTTAAAGCAATGGCCAGTTCATCGGGAGAGTTAAATGCTGGGTAGCCAGTGAAGGTACGAGCTGGCCCGGCGAAAGTTGTTTCCAAATTTCCAATTACAAAATCGGCCTCAGTAAAAATCGGTTTAACATACTGAAAAAAGTAATTAAAATCATATCCATCATCGGTTAATCCTGACTTTACCTGTGGTAAATGCATCATAATATCTCCAACAGCCATTATTGTTATTGAATTCGATTTTTCCTCAGCAACTTCAATAAAATTATTTAAATTTACTATTTTTTCATCGTCAAGCTCGCAATATAGTAAAAATTCCCGCCTTATTTTTTTATTTTGCGAACTAACCTGCTGTGAAGAAAAAAGAAATAATAACATGATCAAAAATATTATATATGACTTCCTAATAGTAATCCCTCCTAAATATTAATCAAAACTATAGTTCCAGCACTAAAAACAGGAAAGGCAATAGCGGTTTTGACTGAGTTTAAAGCAAGAATTAAAAAGAATGAAGAAAAGAGATTCGGAATTCCAACTAAAAGCCCCACCGTCAACTCCTGTATAGTTACTTTTTTCCTTTCCTTTATTATATAAAATAAACTTATCAAAAAATAGATAAAATTAAATAAATCATTTTCTTCCCCCTCGATTAATTCTTTTCTATTAGTTATATTTCTACACTTAAATATTTTTTCCTTTTTACTCGAAAAACTTATTAATGATCCTGCAATATGTGATGCTCTAGCATATGAAGAAATAGGAAAAAACAACATTGATGCATAATAATATCTAAAAAGCGTCACCCTTTACGAGTGACGCTTTTTAGATTTCATAATCAATTATATGATTCGCCCTCATGTGAAATAACAACCACAAGATCTAACTGATCCATTAAATTAACTGTTTGTGACATCTTCCTACCATCCATATCCTGAATGATTTTTACAATAGGTTTTGTAGGACAGTTTTTATTTTGCTTTTGTACAATTGCCTTTTGCCCATTACTCAATGTAACAAAAGTACCATTCGGATACACAGCGATGTACTTTAAAAATTTATTTACGAACTGTTTCTCAAAATGTTTATCAACATTTGAGAGAATAAAATCCACTATCTTATATGTAGGCCACCTTTTTCGATATACACGATCACTATTTAAAGAATCAAAAACGTCTGCAATCGCGACTATCTTTGCATAATCATGAATTTCATCATTTTTAAGTCCCTTCGGATAACCTGTACCATCAACTTTTTCATGATGAGATAAAATAACCGCTCTAGATAGAGGACTAATTAACGTTTGATCTTTTAGTCGCTCATACCCTAACCGCGAATGTTCCTTAACAATTTCAAACTCTTCATCTGTAAGTTTATCCGGCTTATTTAATATTTCCAGAGGAATCATCGTTTTACCAAAATCATGTAATAATGCACCAATACCTAATTTAATTAATTGCTCTCTAGTGTAATACAAAGCCTTTCCTAATATTAGTGATAAAACAGTTACATTTACCGAATGGGAAAATGTGTAAGAATCATATGCCTTTATATCCAAAAGATTAACTATTACCTCATCACTCTGAGAAATTTCATCAACCATATCGTAAACCACATTTTGAATATTAGCAACTTGGGTTTCAGTTATATAGAATATATTATTTAGTCTAGAATTTAATGTATCTTTAATAATTTTTTTGCTTTTTTGTCTAGTCTCATCTTTAATAATATCCTCAATTGCAATACCTTCTGATAATTCATCATTTATGTAGACATAATTAATTCCAAATTCTATCAATCTTTCCCTATATTTAGATATATCTTTACAATCTATATTTAACAAAATTCGATCATTATAATAAATTGGTTTCGCTAAAGTCATCTCTAAAGTGATATCGTTTAAACTGACTAACCTCATCCCTCTGAACTCCCCTCCTCATGTACATTACCCATCTAAATATATCTTTACGGAAATTTATTTAATATTATCATAAAGTCCTATTTTAGTTATTCAACAATTATTGCCATAAACCTTCAAGAAGCATTAATTAAACCATAATTAACTTCCGTAATACCATTTAAAGTTCATGAAAAGGTAATATCAATAATGCTTTTGCAAAGTAAACTCCACTCACTATAATGTTTTTCCTTATTGAGAAGCAATAATAAAATAATCCGACTCATCTAGTAAATTAACTGTAAAAGACAACTTCGTACCATCTTTACCCTGAATGATTTTTACAATAGGTTTTGTGGGGAAATTTTTGTTTTGACTTTTTACGATTGCCTTTTGTCCATTGCTCAAAGTTACAAATGTACCGTTTGGATACACAGCTATATGCTTCAAAAATTTAGTTACTAAATATTTTTCAAAATGAGAATCTACATTTGAGAGTATAAAATTCACTGTTTTAAATGTAGGCCACCTTTTTCGATATACACGATCGCTATTTAACGAATCAAAAACATCAGTAATTGCTACTATCTTTGCAAAGTCATGAATTTCATCTCTTTTTAGTCCCTTCGGGTATCCTGTACCATCAATTTTCTCATGATGAGATAAAATAACAGCTCTAGATAGAGGACTAATAAAGTAATTATCTTTTAGATGCTCATACCCTAATCTCGAATGTTCCTTAACAATTTCATACTCTTCATCTGTAAGTTTATCTGGCTTATTTAATACTTCCACTGGAATCAGCGTTTTACCAAAATCATGTAATAATGCACCAGTTCCTAGTTTAATTAATTGCTCTCTGGTATAATACAGTGCTTTTCCTAATATTAGTGATAAAACAGTCACATTTACTGAATGAGAAAAAGTATAGGAATCATATGTCTTGATATCAACTAGATTAACTATAATATCATCACTCTGTGTAATCTCATCAACCATTTCGTGAACAACATTTTGAATGTTTGCTATCTTAGTTTCAGTTATAAAAGATATATTATTTAATGTTTCTTTAATGATTTTTTTGCTTTTTTGTCTAGTTTCATCTTTAATAATATCCTTTATTTCAATTCCTTCTGATAGTTCATCATTTACATAGACATAATTAATGCCAAAATCTATTAACCTTTTCCTATACTTAAATAGATCTATACAATTTATATTTAGCAAAATTCGATCATTATAATAAATTGGTTTCGCTAAAGTCATCTCTGACGTAATATCGTTTACAGTGACTAACCTCATTCCTGTGACTCCCCTCCACATCGCAGTAATACAAATCTCACTAATTACCACTATATAGTATAAGTTTATACTTATTTGTGATAAATAATACCTATATATGATTTAAATTAAACATCCATGATATATTTCCTTGTACCTTTATACCTAATTTTGATTACTAAAGAGAAAATACATACTTAATTTATCAAAATACTTTTCTTTTCTAAGTAAAAAAATGATGCTAACCCATTATTTTTATGCTACTTCCTTGAACAAATTCTTGATTGCATAGCTCAATAATTTGAGAGATTGCTCCCTGTTCAATATTGTCAGTATAAACTTTTGCTGTGTTATATTTACCCTTTAATTCTATCAACTCTAGCACATTCTTTCTAAATTAAAGTCGATGTAATAACTACGTTATTGCATCTTAAGTTTAACAACTTCCCTAACTCTCTGCTTTTTATTTCGTCAAAATTGCTATAAATCCTTCACTTTATTATTACATAAATTTTTCTAAAAAACTATTAATTATACAGAGAGGGGTATAAATATGAGTAAAAAAGAAATGTTTGAAGGTTTTGATGAGTCTAGAATTGAAGAGTACAAAAAAGAAGTAGATCCTTCTGATTCTGAGGTTCAGGCTTTGATAGAGCAACATCACAAATATATAAATGACAGATTTTATACTTGTACTTCTCAAATCTATAATGGTTTTGCAGATTTATATGTGGATGATAGTCGTTTTGAGGCATATTTTGAAAAAAGAAAAACTGGTTTAGCAGAATTCATGCACAAAGCGATGAAAATCTATCGTGAAAAAATCTCAAACTTTTGATACTATTTTTCTAATCCTTGTTTCCACAAAGGTAACCCTTTCCTAAAAAAAGCTGATATAAATAAAACATCTATATCAGCTCAAATTTGATTATTTTGTTACTCCAGGGCCAGTATACATATAATACGCAACAAATCCCTCGAGATTATGAATAAAAATAGCGTTCTTCATCTTAAAATATTTAGAATTGTGACGATAAATTTTCAGACAATTATAGCATAAGTCTGTTAAATAAAAATTTTCACTGTATTGATAGATATTCCCCGCATATCCATATGTATTTTCTCCAATAACGATATCTTTTGGTGTTATATTCATTGAATACTCAACAATCCCTGTCTCTGAGTTAATATGTAATTCACTTTCTTCTAAATTATCAAGATTATATGCTTTAAGTACCCAACGCTCGTCCATTTTTATAGCTGCTACAAAGTCGAATAATTCTAGTTTTTCCCCCAACTCTAAGGCGTCATAGATAGATAATTCGGCTTTTGCAATTAGAGGATTGATTAAAAGAATAATAATTATAAGCAAAAATATTCTGTACTTCATATATAACTCCTTTCATAAATGACTCAGTTTAATTATTCTTTGTTCTAACTTCTTTATTAGCAAATTTCTCAATCTTAATCTTTATTTGAATATTACTAGTACTGTTTTCAACAACTACACCTGAAAAACTGATTATTTCATCTGGAGTAATGTACTCTTCATACACAAATTCTTGGCTAGCAGTCTTAATTGTAAAATAAATATTTCCAATATAATCCCAACTATATACTTTCGCACTATATTCGCCTTCATCAGGGTTACTTTTGAGTGACCACGATTCTGTTCCACCGTCCATCATATCCTCTAAAAAAACCCCATTTGGACTTTCTTCATCTGCTACATCAAAAACACTCCCATCAGGTTCTACAATACCCAGGTCACAATCATCAGAGGACCAAGTAACAGAAAATGAAAGAATACTTGAGAAAGTTGGCTGTTCTGTGTACTCTGCAAAACGTTCAATAAACTCATCCCAATCAGTGTCTTCTGCCAACATTAAATTTTCATACTCTGAGTATTCAGACCATTCTTCATAGGATAGCAATAATATCGCTAATCCATAAACTGTATCTTCAAAGGTTTCTTGATGATTAATGATAGCTTGATCTAGAGCTTGTTTTAAATATTGAGCAGCATCAGTAACTGTGCTATCAGTAGAATATAATAACAAACCATCTGCAAAACTGCCTAAATCAATCACAGATATATCCTCAAAGTAAACTGAATCATTCCTGGCGTTATATACCTCTTGCATCGAAGGTGTATTATTTAATGCGGTAGCGAAAGTGGTAAAAGCTGAAATCAAGGTATTAAAAGAATCACCCAGATTAAGTGCTGAATAAGTTTCATCATCATATCCATATATGGAATAATAATCATTGAAAGTATCAACTAAAGTATTGACTAAATCCACTTTACTCATATATGGATCATCGTTAAGTGCCTCTAATAACGAAGTATAATCATTCCCATCACCAGGTACTGTTTGTTCAGAGCCTACCAGATAGTCAACCTCGTTTTTCCATTCGTATGCAACTTCTATCATTTGCATTAAACATGCATCCATATTAATAATATCTATTTTTTCAACGGTTGAATTTCTTGCTGTAGTTAAAGCTTGAGCAGGTCTAAATTTTGCTTTTATTACCTTGTTGGAATCCATAATAATTGCAGCGCTTGGATTTGTCCCAGTAATATCACCACTCCAATTCTCAAACTCCCAATTTTCGTCTGGTGTAGCTATTAAATGAACGGAAGTACCCATAAGAAAACTACCACTTGCAGGAATTACTTGTCCATTACCTTCAATAGTAATTTGTAGACTGTATTGGATAAGTGGAGTACACCCTGTTATGAGTAATATCAACAATACAAACAGAGAACAGCCTAATAATTTTTTTTACGCATATAACAACCCCCTTTAAATTTGATCTTGCCAAAAATTTCAAACCCTAAATCACATCAACCTTCCCACTTACAATAACAATTAATAATACCTAATATTTACCTTTCTTTCTTCTAAAAAAGTTACTAAAATATACATTATATATTAGTTTAACTACTTATTATTCCTTTTATTATAACACTTACACAATAATAATAATACAACTTCATCTTATACTCCCAATCCCAAAACATAGGTATTTTATTTAAAGTCGAGGGGGACTTCCCCTTCTGAAATGTCGTTAAATATAAAAGCCCTCTAAATCTAACGATTTATGAGGGATATTAAAATACTATTTATATTTATAGAAAATCATTGTGAATTCAAACCATTTTCGACTTCATATTTATGTAAACAGAAAGGATTCTCATAAAATTTTCCAGTCAGTGAATATGCTAATGATGAACATCCCGCACGACAAAGATTATTATACTTACATTCTGCACAAAAACCAGTTAACTTATCAACTGTTCGATTACGATAAACAGTAAATAAATTCGGATCTTCCCAAATATCTTTAAATGAACGTTCCCTAATATTTCCTTCTATATTTTCTTTATCACCATAAACAGAAAGACATCCACGAATATCACCATTTGCAGTTATACCCACAACTTGTCTTCCGGCAGCACAACCTGTAAACGGATTATCTCTTATTAATGGTTCAAAGGTAGTATAAAAGCCTACATTATCACCAAGTAATATTTTCATATCATTATCTTCTCGGCGAAACTTGGCAACATATTTCGCTAATTTATAAACATCTTCCAATGTTAGATGTAGTTCTGAATTTTGATTAGCGTTTCCTACGTCCTCAACAATTTGAACTTGCCAAACTCGGATTCCTAATTCTTTGATAAACTTATATAATTCAGGTAATTGATTAAGATTCACTGCAGACACTGCAGTAATAATTGCAATTTTAAAACCTTTGCTTTGAGCTTTCTTTAAATTTTCTATTAATCTACTAAAGAGATTTGGAACACCTCTTAAATAATTGTGAGTTTCTTCCAATCCATCTATACTTATTCCTAATCTATCTATACCTAATTCTTTTAGTTTCATAATATTCTTCTCGTTTAATAATAATCCATTTGTTAGAGGTGCTACCCTTATATTGTTCTCAACTAATCTTTTGCAAACTGCTTCCCAATGAGGGCTTAAAAAAAATTCTCCCCCCATTAAAGTAATACGTTCACATCCTGTTTCTTTCAGTTCATCACATACTCTCAATACTTCTTCTAAAGTCAATTCATTATCACGGCATTTTCCTGACTGAGATCCACAGTGAAGACATTTTGCATTACAGGCATTAGTTAATTCCCAAATACCAAATTTGGGTTTATATTTCATTATTTTTCCTCCTTTTAGTAAATGAAGCGGGGAGAATATACTAATTAATTATCAAAATCTATTGCGTCTGGGCAACAGTACACTTTAATTGGAGGTACGTCCATATCATCCCAAGAATAATTGTCAAGATCCCATAAGTTATTTAACATGCTATACACCTCCTTTGTTTAAAAATTTAGTTAAACCATAAAAACTTAAAGTTTTCATTTTATAAAGCTTATGTTTTCTTCCCCGCTTCAAAATTATAAACAAATTAATTTTTCTACCTTTGTGAATGAGTTTTAGATAAATAATATAACTCGATTACTCCATCGATATCAGTAGATTCAAGCGAACAAGGTAGTTTACCCATCATTCTATTATATCTGCATCCACCCTGGCATAAAGGTAAAAATTTACATTTTGCACATTTTTCATCATCTCCAGGAATATAAGATAACCATTTAGAAGTTGCATAGCTATCTATATCTAATGAGCCATCTTTAAATAATTTCCCTATACTTTTTCCTGTTGCAAATTCAACAGTACATCTGTACAAATCCCCAGTTGGATGAACAATAAAATAGTTCTTTGACCCACTATTACAATGATGATCACGGATACTAAATGTGGGTAAGAAAACATTGAACCCTTGTTCCATACCATAGTGATATAGTTGCTTCATTTTTTTATAAGTGTTTATTCGGTTCTGATCTATTTCAGATTCTCTGCCTGTTTTGCCACTAGGATCAGAAAAGATATCTTTAAATACGATCATCAGCCTTGGTGTGCGATATTTTTTAGGTATCATATTTAAAAAATCTGGTATCTTATCAAAGTTATTTTGATCAACATTCACTCTTAGAGCAACATTAGCTCGTGTTTGATCTAAAATTTTCAATATATTTTTATAAACTATATCAAATGTTCCTTCACCATTTTCTAACGGACGATATTTATTATGTATTTCTGGTGGCCCATCCACAGTAATTTGAAAACTAGTAATATTTAAATTATCGACTTTACTCAAAATCTCATCTGTCAAAAGATATCCATTTGTAGTTATATCAGAAATAAAAAAGCATCTATTTTCTGTACAAATATTTTTTATACTACTATTTATCTCTTCAATGATAGAAAAATCTAATAATGGCTCTCCACCAAACCAATTGATTACAAAACGCTTACTCACTCTTGCAATTTTTGTAGCCCAATTAATAATACCTATTTTCACATCTTCACTCATAAAAATTTGCTCTTTAGATTCATAACAATATTTACAAGAAAAGTTGCAATCTAATGTCGGCATGAGTACGAGGTTATAAATTAGATTATCATATCTTGTCGATAAGTTTCGAATACGAACTATATCTAATTCATTCGCATCTTCTGGAACTAAATACAAATCGTTGATCAATTCTTTTTTTAAGTTTTCAGAATACCCATCAAAGTTTTTATTGCAATTTTCAAAGATGAATTTGAGTTTATCAATATCCGCTTCGTCAATTTCTTTTAAGTTACCAGTCAAAAAATTGAATAACACTACTTTTCCATTATTTAATTTGGCCAAATGATTGTAATAAGATGGCTTTAGGTTCATACAACGCCTCCTTTATTTGTGTCTCAGTGAGCTTATAATTTTACTTATTGTAAATTTTTATTAAAAAATATACCGCACATTTATTATACCATAAATATACTGAATTATCAATATTAATAGTTTTTATTTATTAAGTAAATTGTTGAATTTCTTTCATCTTACGAAATTCTATAACCTCAAAATTTTTAGAAAATATTTTTTTGAGTTTTTCTTCTGTATAAGATAAACCTCCCTGAAGACTATTTTTTCTATAAACTTCCCAATCTGAAATATCTGACCCACCCCCAGGTGCAAAACAGGTTAAACCAAAAAATCCGTTTGACTTTAAAGCTTTAGATAAAAGATCTAGATACTTTAATCTTTGGTGAGGTGGTAAATGATGAAAACAACCCGAATCGTAAACCAAGTCATATGTCGAATTATTTACTTCTATTTCAAAAATATCATCGACATTATATATATCTTCATTAGTATTACTCTCATTCAAAATTTATCAAATCCTTAAACCTTTCTCCGACAGGGAATGCCGGCACTTTTACTATGAGATCCTACAATCTGTGCAATCTTTTCAATTGTATCATCATCTTATAATATTTTTGCAAAGTCAACTTCAGCAATAGGTACTTCATTCTCTATATCATAACGAGCTTTCTGCAAAAATTACTGTTCCAACAAAATTGCTTTAACCTTTGATGATGGTCCTGATGCAATTTACACTGAGCAGATTCTTGAAAAAATTACTGGCTTAAAAACTGCGTTAATACGTCCGCCTTATGGAAGTGTTTCTCTTGAAAATGTTAAGCAATTAAAAGAAATGGACTATAAAGTGATTAATTGGTCTGTTGATTCTGTTGATTGACGTGATAGAGATGTAGATCAAATATTGATTAACACTTTACCAGATGTTAAAAATGGATCTATTCTACTCTTTCATTCCGGAAGTGGAACAGATCTTAGTTATACTAATACAGTAAATGCTCTTCCAGAATTAATTGAAACACTAAAGATTCTCGGATATAAGTTTGTTACTGTAAATAACTTGTTAAACGTTCCAGCTTATAAATCTTAACAAAATGAAGGGACTTCTGAATTTCACCAGAAGTCCTTTTGCTTAGTTACGTTTTTAAAATTTTATACTTTTTAAACCTTTTAATAATTCTTCTGATAAGTATTCTTCCGTATAAACCAAAAACATTGGTGAGGTAAATAAAGATTCTTTATTTTTCAAAGTAATATTTTGTTTAAAAAATCCTGCATTATCAACTCGATTAGCAAATCCAATCAAAGGCAGAGGGTGATCTCCTGCATACATTAAAAGTTTTATCTCATGATTTTCAGATCCAAATAACAGTGGTGAATATGTACCTATATCATGTCTAATTTTTCCTGCTTTATATTTAATCAATTCACCAGAAAGATTTTCTGTGATAAACCAGCTATTTTGAACTTCCTGGTCAGGCTTAAAAAAGCAATCAGTCCGAAAACTCATATCTTTTATAAATGAACCGGTATTTTGTATAATCTCTACGGTATAGCATAGAATCGGCAGACCGGGTAACATTAAGAAATATTGATTAAATTCCAATCCCTGATACCCTTTATGCTTTTCTATTTTCAATTTTAATTTTATCCCCATCCATCTATTTTCAAAATTATCCTGTATTTCTACAAACTCACCAGTCCGTTTTTCCTGCATTACAGAATTTGCTGTTAAATCAAGCGGGATTCCACTAATTCCCCCAATCCAGGGATTAAACCAGGATCTTGGGCCAAGTTCAGGAAATGATGAATCAAGCCACTCCTGATGTTCTGTTCCCATCCGATAATTTAGAGAATAAAGAGAATTATTAAAAGATGGAGCAGCTTTTATTGTCAATACCCCATTATCTACAGAAAACACTTCAAACCCACTTTCCTCTAACATTGTCTTTTTTATTTCATCTTCAGTCATTTTAAAAACATATGCTTTTTTAGAAAAATAAACTGCAGAAAAATCTACATCCAATTGTAAACCATCCATTCGTGTATCTTGATCCAACGTTACCACAAATTCAGCTTCTTGTTTCTCTTCTGTAGGCTTATAGCTCTGATGAAGTGATTCAAATAATCCAGTCTTTGAGCTCAGAATCAAATCTCCATTAAAGTATACATTTTTACGTTCTTTAATCTTTACTTTAAATTTTTTCTTAACAAAAGGATTACCATCGTTTACAAGAAACTCAAAACCATCCTTTGTTGATAGATCTTGATTATCATACTTTCCTAAAGCAAATCCTCTAAACTCCTGCCAGTCTGTAAATGTTCCTAAAGCTATATAGATTGGCTCTGTTTTTTTCCATTCGCTTTTTGACAACTTACCAAAAGCATGCTCGATAAAAAAGGTATCCTCATTTATCTTGATATGTTGATCTTTTGACCAGCAAAATCCCTTAGTTATGCGCTCACCTTTTGCAAAAATCCAATTTTCTGTTATTTTACTACTTTTCCAATGTTCTGGGTAACTAAGATTACCAGCTTCGACTATATCACCATCATAAGGTATGAAACTTCGATATAACCTACAAAAACAATTATCAGTCAAAAAAATTTCCTTAGGGGTTTCATTATCAGAGTGATTACAAATCTCATAATAATTTTCCACTATACCACTGGCATAAAGCTTTGATACACTTACAAGCTCTATATCTTTAAAATCATCTGAACTATATCGAGCCTTTAAAACCATCTCATCATAGTCACGGAAATATTCCACCTGATAAGGTTTTTTCTTTGAAAACTCAGCTGAAAATGGCTTACCTATTCTTGGATAAGGTAATACGATAACATCAGCCTCACCCATTCCATAGGTTAATATAGAACGCCGATTATTCCTCTTGTTTAACTCAACTGTATAATCACCGTTGCAGATCATCCAACATTCTTCTGTTTCTCCTCCAAACATACCGGTACGCCCTTTAAAAGCAGTACCAAGCTTTTTGGTAAATTGAATGACTTCACCATTTTTTAACTCAACTGTTATAGGTATCGTCTCAGAGAAAAAGAAGAAATCTTCCAACATATAAGGTACTTGAATTGAATCTTTTTCTTTTGCCTTCAAAGAAATTTCAAAACTTCTCTGATATAAGGTAATATTTTCTGTTCCATGTAATTTAAATTTGAAGACTGCATCTTCATCAAAGTTATTCTCAATATCCAGATAAAGCTCAAGTGAAACTTGTCTATAACATTCTTGATCTGGGATAGTTAAAGATAATTTTGCAGGAAATTTTGGAACTATTCCAAGTTTAAAATATGCATGTTTCCCATTGATGAAAATATCAGCAGGTACCCCTGGCTGTGTCCGCCAAATACTTGATTCTTCTTCAACTTCATTTATATAAAATTCGCCTTCCAAAAGCTCTCGATCAATAACATCTACAGCCTTTTCAAAATCAAAGTTAATATTTTTGTCATCCCTTCCCTTGATTGATACATTTAAAAACTTACCTGATTTATTGATAATCTCATAATAAACTTTATACTTTCTACCAAAGACAAGATTCTGGTTATCAATCCGGGCACTGATCAGATAATCATCAGTCTCGATAAGTCTAAGACCCCTTCCCCTCTTTTCAAATTCCATCCTAAGAGTCTGATCATTCTTTTCCCATGAGTATTCAAAAAAATCAAAGTCATTTTCAGATTTCCCATCTGGTTGTATTTTAATAATCCTCTTTGAATCATCATACCAATGGGCAGTTTTAAAATAGTCAGCCACAGCTTCTGTCTGTAAAGCTGCAGGAATAAAATTCATAAGATGGGTTACATCATCTCTCTTTTCCCAGAAAAAGCCACACTTTTTATAGAGAGGCACAGCCTTTGTATTCCCGGGCCAGGTATAAAGATCCAACCTCGGCCATCCCAATTCTATCGTTCTCTCCAATACTTTTAACATCAAAGTTTTTCCAACTTTTTTGCCATGATAATCTGGTATCACATTTAGAAGTGGTATATATAGACTCCCTTCATCCTCACGATACTCAGAAAGACTACAATACCCAACCACTTCTTCTCCAACCATTGCAAGATATACATGCATATCAATAGAATTTTCCTGTTCATTTATGACCGTCTCTTCGGTTAAAACAGAATCAAATCCTCCCCAATTATCACCACTTTTATTCCACATATCAGTCAACTTTTTAGACATTGAATGATCATATTCAACTAATTTAATAGAATCCATATTTTTTCCTCCTCTATACTAAAGCTTTCTTTGCCGTTTCATCTGTTACTTTCTAAATACTTAAATCATCGATCACATAATAAACCATCCCAAAATGTTCTATTCTGTATTTAGACATAAAGAAATTTTCTCCTTCAGGAATTATGAAAAAGATGATTTTTTTATTAATCAACCTTTTGCAGTTGAGGTTACAGGTTATCGTTTAATGCTATATACTTAGATCAATTACAAAATTGAGATATAAAAAAGAACCTGAAATTATATATCCAGGCTCCATTAATAAAACTTTGCTATTCTATTCTATAAACTAGCATTGCGATGATATGCTAAAGTTGCAACCAATTCGTGGACTTAATACTTGACCAATCGCCATGCTTCGATGATACAGATAAAAGTAAATATTAAACAAATTATTCCAGAAAATTTATTCTGCAATTATAATAATTTTATCTGCATTTCCGATTGGAGGTAAACTCATCGTAACGGCTGGCCCATAACTTGCTTTAATCTTTAAACCTTCCTTCAATTCATCCTTTGATAATTCTAATCCTGATTGATCAGTTATAACAGTTCTATCACTGATAACCAGATTAATTTCATTTTCACCTGCGTCATTTATAATATGAATCATTATTCCACCTTTAACCTCTCTGATTTGTCCAATTGTTCCATAAGTATATATTTCCTCTGGAATCTTTTGTTCCTCTACTACTACTGAGTTCGCTGTTCCTATAGGAGGCAAACTCGCAGTAACAGCTGGCCCATAGCTTGCTTTAATCTTTAAACCTTCCTTCAGTTCATCCTTTGATAATTCTAATCCTGATTGATCAGTTATAATAGTTCTATCACTAATGACCAAATTAATTTCATTTTCACCTGCTTCATTTATGATATCCACCATTATTCCACCTTTAACCTCTCTGATTTGTCCAATTGTTCCATAGGTATATATTTCCTCTGGAATTTTTCTTTCCTGTACTAATACTAATTTTGCTACTCCCATTGGTGGTAAACTTCTGGTAACTGCTGGCCCATAAAAACCTTTGATAACCATACCTTCTTTAAAATCTCCATAACTCAATTCTGCATTATCTTTTTCATTAATAATTTGTGTATCATCATGAATTACTAACTTGACTTGATCATACCCTTCATCATTTAATCTCTGACCTTCTACGAGAACAATAACTTTATCCATATCTTTTCTAATTTCTTTAATGATTCCTTCAATACCAATCGTATTTTCAGGAATACTATACGATATTTCCTGTTTAACAGAACTACTTTCAACAGTTGTTGCTTGCTCTGCCCAGACAGTTGGGATGATAATAATAGAAAGAATTAAGATTGCTAAAAATGTTTTTTTAATCATTTCGATCACTCCTGTATTTTTTATATTTATCTTTTTAGACGTATAACTTCACAAAAAGTTTCAAAAAAAATTGTACTAAACATATTTTTTTATTACCATATAATACACCTTGGCTTTTTATAAAACAAATGTTATAATTTTTGAAGAGAATTGATAACTATTATAAGTTACTTCCACTGAACTATATAACTGAAACTAAAGGAGGAGCAAAAATCATGAAACGATTATTTTACTTTTTATTTTTAATAATAGTCTTAATAACCAGTATCATTGCTTATACAGATGTAGAAAACGATTTTTCAAAAATCACTTTCTGGAAAGCGAATAAAATTAAAGAAACCTCTACAGAAATGAACCATAACCAATCAGATCAATCTCAAACAAAAGAATCTCTTAAAAATGACAACTTAGAAAAACCTGATAACCCTAAAAACGATATAAAAAAAGAGACTGACGTAAAAGGAGTTTTAGTATTAGTCAATAAAGAGCATAGTTTACCAGCAGATTATATACCAGAAAACTTAGTTAAGCCAAATATCCCCTTTTCATTTAAAGAAGATTTACCAAAAAAATTGATGAGAAAAGAAGCAGCTCAAGCGATAGAGAACTTATTCAAAAAAGCAAAAGAAGATAATTTCAATCTTGTTGGCGTATCAGCATATCGTTCCTATCACAGACAAAAACAAATCTTCGATTATAAAGCACGAAAACTCGGTAAAGAAGTAGCCAATAAGACAAGTGCTTATCCTGGACAAAGTGAACATCAAACCGGACTTGCAATTGATATTTCAAGTCCAAATATGGGATATAGACTACATCAAGCCTTTGGCAATACACCTGAAGGAATTTGGTTAGCAAAAAATGCCCCAAACTTCGGATTTATTATTCGATATCCAAATGGAAAAGAAGAGATTACAGGTTATGTTTATGAACCATGGCATCTTCGATATGTTGGAATAAAAGTTGCTCAAGAAATTACTCAAAAAAATATTACTTTCGAAGAACGTATGAGAGACTTTAGTTAATAGATTAATGTGAACTAAAATAGTCTGCCCCAATTGATCCTAAACTTTCTCAGTTGAGGTTACAGGTTATCGTTTTAGTCAATTACAAAATCAAGATATAAAAAAGAACCTGAAATTATATATCCAGGCTCCATTAATAAAACTTTGCTATTCTATTCAAAATGTCGTTAAAGTCGAAATAATAACGAAGTTATTATTTCTTAAGTTTAACGACTTCAGAAGGAGATTGCACCTAAAAGAAGGTGATTGCACCTTCAAGAAGTGGTCTCCTTTTGAAATTATTGTAAGACTTTTACCCCCACCTATAGAGGAGAGAGATTCCCCTTCTGAACTGTCGTTAAATACTCTTCATACTTCTGGAGATTATCTTCACTATCGCTATCCCAAATTATGACCCAGCATTTTTCGAAGTTCTCTCTTTTCATAGCCTCCCAACGATGGTTGCCATCACTTATAATTAGTTTACCTTCAATATTCTCCACAATTAATGGTGCCATATCCCATCCATCACAAATGAGTTTTTGAAACCAACTTATATGTTTTTCCCAGTTTTCAACTGAATCAACATACTTCATTTCAGGTTCTGGCCCGCAACATCTTTCTAATTTATCAAGCTCAATCAATAGAGGGTCTATCCAACTTCTTTAGAGAAGTTTTAGCCCTTCTGAAAAAGGTACATTATCTCCAACAGAATTTAAAAATAAGTGAACCCATTCTTCAATTTCTCCTCTTTTAGCAAATTCAATAGCTTCATCAACAGTGAATGTTAATTTATCCATATGTATTCTCCCTTAATTAATTTGCTCTCTAATGCTAATTTTAAAAAATATCTTATATAAGCCATAAAAGATAATCTCGAATTCTTTTCCCAACTGACCTTCGCTCCTTCTTCACTTTTTATTTTTTATAGATACCTTTGTCTTTTAATTTCATATAACACTATTGATACAGCACAAGATACATTTAAAGAGGAAGCATATCCACCAATTGGAATTTTAATCATGGAATCACTCAATTCTGAATAATTCCTACTAAGACCCATTGTTTCATTTCCAATTAGTAATATTGTAGGTCTTGAGAAGTCACACTGATCAATATAACAATCACCTTTAGCACTGGTTCCGACGATTTGAAGATCAGGATATCGCGTTTGGAATGTTTGAATCCAAGCATATACTTCCTTATAAGATGGCAATCTTAAAGTAGGCAGACTAAAAAATGAACCTACTGATGAGACCATTGTTTCTGGACTATATAAATCAACAGCATGACCCGTAATTATTAATCCATTACATTCGAATGCATCACAAGACCGGATAATGGTTCCTAAGTTTCCTTTATTAGAGGGTCTATCAAAAACCACTATAAAAGGATTTTCTGTTAATTTTATTCTATTTGCATCATCATCTTTCATTTTGACAATAGCTATTAATTCCGAAGTATTTTCCTTATCACTTAATTTGTCCATTAAATTTTTGGAAAGCTCATATATTGCATCTGCTTTAACATTTTTTAATAAATCGTTTGCCCAATCTGATAACCTCAGACCTTCAGAATAAAGGAAAGAACTTATCTCCCAGTCATTTCTAATTGCTTCATTAATATTTTTTACACCCTCTATGAAAAACTTTCTATATTTATGCCTTTTGTTTCTGTTTCTTTTGATTACTTCAAAATATTGAAAATTACTATCTTCCTTGACGATTTTTGTGACAGAATTTTTTTTCACTATTTATCATTCCTTTCCGATAATATAGTAGAAATAATCTCGAATAGATTCATACAAATTTTTCCGACCTATCTTCGCAAAAAAGCTTAAACTATCTAAACCTTTAGATAATGAAACACAAAAAAACTTTCTTCGAAATAAGGTATATGTATACCTTTTAATTGATAAAGAAAATCACCATACATGACATTTCCCCTATCAAATTAAAAGCTTAAAAGATTCTGCTTTTCTAATCCACCAAGAATATTTTCTCCTATTTCATTACCATCTTCAACCTCTATAGTATCTTGTACTTCGCCAAGTTTCTACTTTTACCTTCCTTTAAACAACATTTTTAGATAGATGAATTCCCATCTTCTTTAATTATAGAAATAACTAAACCTGAAACACATCGTATTTCAGGTTATAATCTCCATTATTAGCTAAGTTTAAATTAACTATATTTCTATAAATTTAGTTTTTCTAAATTTTCTAACGTTCATAAATAGTGACTGGCGCTCCCAATAAAAATAAACCTGTCTCAGAATCCAGTAAAACTTCTGCTCCAATTGGAAGTGTTGCTTTGTTAAATCCATGACCTAATGGCACTCCAAATAAAACTGGAACATTTAAATCTTCAGTATAACTTTTGACAAGATCTAAAAGTGTAAGTTCACCTGCATATCTAGGATTACAATTTACTGATTCCCCAAAAACCAAACCTGCAATCTCATCTAATTTTCCAGTCATTTTTAATTGATTTAACATACGATCTATGCGATAAGTAGGTTCTCCAACTTCTTCAAGAAAAAGAATTTTTCCTTTTGTATCTATTTCATAAGGCGTACCAATAGATGAGATAATTATCGAAAGATTTCCGCCAGCCAATTCACCTATACCTAACCCTTCTTTAATAAATAGAGATTCTACTGATGAATGCCAGCTAATTTCAGGCAATTCCGTAGTCTTCACAATAATATTATCCATTGCCTGAGCATTATATGATTTACTATCCATTCGACTCATATCAGATGCAACCATTGGACCATGAAAAGTTATTAAACCTGTTTTTTGATAAATAGCATTCAATAAAAAAGTAATATCACTATATCCCATAAAAATTTTTGGATTATTTTTTATTAAATCAAAATCAAGGTACTTAATTATTCTGGCAGATCCATAACCTCCTCTTACACAAAAAATTGCTTTTACATCCTCATTCATAAACATATTATGTAAATCTTCAGCTCTTGATTCGTCAGCACCTGCTAAATAGCCATTTCTTTCGCAAACATGTTCTCCAATCAAAACATTATACCCGGCTTCGCGAAGATATTCTATACCTTTTTCCAGACTTTCCTTATCTACAGGGGACGCTAATGCAACAAGGCCTACTGTGTCTCCTTCTTTTAGAGCTAATGGCTTTACTTTTTTTACCATATTAGAATCTATGTTTTCAGATAAATCTTCAGCTAAAACTACGTTTGTAAGAATGTTTATGAGTATAAAAATCATAATACATGCATATCGTAAGTACCTCATTCTCGAAACCTCCTTTAAGTTCTTTCTGTTCTTTTTCAACAAAAAAACTTATTTTCCTTTATTCTTTTATTTGATATACAGAACAAAATTTTGCCACTACAGTAAACGTGCTACCTGAATTAATCTAGACACTAAAAATCCTCGGTTATAATTTTGTTACTGTAGATAACTTATTAAACGTGCTACCTTATAAGTAATACTAATTTCATAGCATGTAACTAATAAAGGACTTCTGTATACAGAAGTCCTTTTAAATCTTTTATTACAAACTAATAAGCTTATTCTTATGAATCCATCCAAATTCATTCTCATATTTGGCTAAAGCATATTGACCATAATAATCTACTACTTTAACTATCTCGCCTTCTTTTACATTCAAAAATAAAGATACATAATCATCGTTACAAATATAACCTTCACCTTTCTTTTTTATAAATTCATTTTTTATTAAAAGTTTTTCATTAGTACTAACTTTTCTACAAAGCGAAAACTCATTTTTCTTTTTTAATACTTCAATTGCATTATCCTGCCAACTAACTTTTACATTTGAATTATCTTGAATATTTTGAGTCTCTTGTACTTTATATAATTTTAAATCATCAATAGATTCAGTTAAAAACTTATACTCATCACCATTTTTCTCGATAATCAAAGCATTAAGCTGACCAGTAGACTTAACTCCATAACCTCCATCTAAAGAAATTATTTTTTTATCCTCATCAATAATAATGTCACTATTTATACTGTTATTTCGATAATTTGAAGTAGGCCAATGTCCAACAACAACATATTTATCAATACAGTGCTTTTTATTTAAAAACTCTGGACATGATAACAATACTTCAGGATCAGAATCCTTCCAATTTTTAATATTATCTATACCTGCATGGACAAAGATAAAATTATCTAATTCTAATGCTAGTGGAAAAGAATTTAAGAACTCAATATCCTCTTTATAGCTATTAACGAGTCGTTTTTGAAAAGTCTTCGAATCTTCAACATCGAATAGATCAATTCCTAATCGTTCTGCCCATACCTTCAAAGTACTCGGATATGAAACAGATTTACTATAATTAAGCAAAATATCAGCTTTATTCTCTGATAAGAGAACGTCTAACAAACTTTCTTCCCAATTTCCAGATAAAATAAAAGTATTTTCTCTTTTGGAAAGCTCTTTTAAAAAGTCAATCATCTCTACATTATATTTTCCTCTTTCAATTGAATCTCCTACTACCACAAGATAGTCCTTTTCTTGCAATCTCACTTTATCTAGCAGTTGATTAATTAAATGCGCTGCTCCATGTATGTCACTGACTGCTATCAATCTATAATCATTTGTTGCTTCTATGGTGATAAATTTATTATTTTTTTGCAATAAAGACTCCTCCAATCTTAACGCCTTTCAGAAGAATTAATCGTTCAGTTTCAAATACTGGAAAATTTACAAAAATCTCTAGTTTCACTGTAATTCTTCCCTTCAAAAACATTTATATTCTGTTCTATTAATTATTTCATCCTGTAAGTCTTTATTAAGATTATTAAAATAGTCACTATATCCTGCTACACGAACAATCAAATCTCTATACTTTTCTGGTTCTCTTTGTGCATCTCTGAGAGTTTCAGCATCGACAACATTAAACTGTATATGATGTCCATCAAGTTTAAAATATGCCCTTACTAAGTGTGCTACATTATTAATCCCTTCATCATCTTTCAATAATTCAGGAGTAAACTTCTGATTCAATAGTGTCCCTCCAGTCTTTATCTGATCCATCTTAGAAACTGACTTAATTACAGCCGTTGGCCCCAATCGATCCGCTCCCTGAACTGGTGAAATACCTTCAGAAAGTGGGAGGCTCGCTTTTCTTCCATCTGGAGTAGCATTGATCACTGATCCAAAATAAACATGGCATGTTGTTGGAAGCATATTTATCCGATAATGACCACCTTTTAAATTCTTTCGACCATTAACTTCATCATAAAAGGCTTCGAAAACTGTAGTCATAATACTATCTGCATAGTCATCATCATTTCCAAACTTCGGAGTATTATTTAATAATAATTGTCGAATATGTTCGTTGTCTTCAAAATTGTTTTCCATTATCTTTAATAGTTGTTGCATACTTAAGCTTTTCTTATCAAAAACATGATACTTTAATGCAGTCAAACTATCTGTGATACTCCCAATCCCAACTCCTTGAATGTAATTTGTATTATACCTTGCGCCACCACTATTGTAATCCTGACCTTTTTTAATACAGTCATCAATGATAATCGAAAGAAATGGTGCTGGCATATACTTAGCATATAATTTTTCAATTATATTATTTCCTCTCATTTTTATTTCAATAAAATGATAAAGCTGTTTCTTGTATGCATCAAGTAACTCTTCAAAATTAAGAAAATCTGCTGGATCACCTGTTTTAATTCCTAGCATTTTACCTGAACATGGGTCAATTCCATTATGTAAAGTGATCTCTAATACTTTAACCAGATTAAAATATCCAGTTAGTATATAACTTTCTTTCCCAAAGGCTCCTGTTTCAACACATCCACTAGTACCCCCACATCTGGCATCTTCTATAGATTTACCCTGTCTTAACATCTCTTCAATAACTGTATCAGCGTTGAAGATTGAAGGCTGGCCCCAACCCTTTCTGACGATTTTAATTGCCTTTTTTAAGAATCTATCAGGATTTTTTCTGCTTAATTGAATATTAGAACTTGGTTGCAATAGTCTCATTTCATCAATTACATCAAGAACCAAATATGTTACATCATTCACCCCATTAGAACCATCTTTCTTTAAGCCACCGCTATTGATATTTGCAAAATCGGTATATGTTCCACTCTCAAGCAAAGTTGTACCTACCTTTGGTGGAGCAGGTTGATTGTTAAACTTCACCCAAAAGCATTGCAATAATTCCTTTGCTTTATCATCAATTAAAGTTCCATCTTCAATCTCGTTTTTATAAAAAGGATATAGATGCTGATCAAGTCTGCCTGGATTAAATGAATCCCATGTATTTAATTCAGTTATTACGCCAAGATGAACAAACCAATACATCTGTAATGCCTCATGAAAGTTTCTAGGTTTATTTGCTGGTACATGAGAACAGACTTCAGAAATTTTTAAAAGTTCTTGTTTGCGTACTAAATTTTCTTCTTTCTCTGCCATCTCTTTAGCTTTTTCAGCATGGCGTTCTCCAAATCTGATGATTGCATCTGCACAAATACTCATGGCTTTAAGTTCTTCTTGTTTTTCATAAGCTTTTTCATCATTTATATAATCAATATTTTGTAATTCCTGATCTATATCTTTCTTAAAATCCAAAAAACCTTTTTGATAAATTTTGTCATCAGCAACCGTATGACCAGGTGCTCTTTGCTCCATAAACTCAGTAAAGATACCCGCAGCATAGCATTCTTTCCATTCTTTAGTCATCTCTTTAAAGATTCTTTCCCGAATTGATCTCTTCTGCCAAAATGGAATGATCTCCATTTCTTGAACTCTTTTTACTTCCTCGCTTACTGCAAATGAGATTTTCTCCCGTTCATTGATGATTTCTAAATCTTGAATACTATGAGAACATAATTCCGGATATGTAGGTGTAGATTGAGGTTCTTCTCCTCTTTCGCCAACGATCAATTCACCTTCATTGATACAAATCGTTTTGTTTTCCATCACATGTTTAAAAGCTAAAGCGCGAAGTACGGAAATCGAAACTGTTCCTTCATATTTTTTATAGGCTTCAGTCAACAATTTCGCACGTTCTATTGTTATATGTGGTATAGATTCTAAACTTTGTTCTCTTAATTTTCGGACTCTTTCGTTCATAAAATCAACCTCCTATTTTTACATTCAATCCCATCCTCTTCAAGATTTCCGATAGCTGATTCATTTTTTCATCTGATGGGACTTTTACATTTTGCACCTTATATGTCATTCCTAATTTCTTATACTTATCAATACCAATATTATGATATGGTAAAAGATTTACCTGATCAATCTTCAATTTTGATAAAAATTCTCCTGTTTTTATGATGTTTTCGTCATCATCATTGATTCCGGGTATAGCAGGGATTCGTGCAAAGATTTTTTTATCGCTCTCAGATAGCTTTTTCAAATTCTCTAAGATCAGGACATTAGAAACTCCGATATATTTTTTATGTTTTTCATTATCCATTAATTTAATATCATATAAGAACAAATCTGTTCTAGATGCAATTTGATTCAACTTTTCCCAGGAAATATATCCAGATGTATCAACTGTCGTATGAATCTCCTCTTGTTTACAACGATCCAAAAGGTCATACAGAAATTCATTTTGCACTAATGGTTCGCCTCCTGAGAAAGTTACCCCTCCCCCTGATTCATCAAAGAATATCACATCTTTTTTGATCTCCTTCATTACATCTTCTACGGTTACTATTTTACCCATCATTTCTACTGCATTAACAGGACAAAAGTGTACACACTCACCACACAAAGAACAGCTAGCATCATTTATACTTGCTTTTCCATCTATCAATACAATAGCTTTATTTGCACAGATTTTAATACAAGTTCCACACCCGATACACTGTTCTTGTCTAAATACACGTTCTAATTTACTCGATTGACTTTCAGGATTATGACACCACCAACAGCTTAAAGGACATCCTTTTAGGAAAATTGTAGTACGAATACCTGGGCCATCATGTACTGAATATCTTTGAATGTTAAATATACTTCCTTTCTTCAAAAGATCACCCCTCACTCTGGACTTATTACTTAAATTCTACATTTTATAAGAAAGCCCTTTCTAAAAATACAAAGGATTTTTGCTTAATATTCCATATGAAAAGCCTCCAGTTTTTAGCTAGAGGCAGAATAATTAGTATGAATATAATCTTTTATATGGCCTATGAGATAATGGCCCTATTTTCGTAAATTTCTTTGCCATGATCTGTTCCATATTTTCTCCAAAATGAGCGCAATACTCTTTTACATGTCGTCTTAGCAGAAATAAATCTTTTTCATCCATTGGTAAAATTCCTACACCCGGGGCCAGCGTTTCTTCATCAATTTCACCTCGAAGATAAATCGCACCACCATGCATACCAACAGCCAGGTAATCTCCGACAAGAGGTTCCTCTGAATTAAGTCCAAGAACGATTATGACCCCACCAGCCATATACTCACCTGTGAAATCTCCCACAGTACCGCCAATCACGATAACAGGAAATTTTTCCTCATGGCCTTTCATATGAATTCCAGCACGATAACCCGCCCGATCTCTGATATAAATCTCTCCACCACGCATCCCGTATCCAATTACATCCCCACAGTGACCATGGACAACAATTTTTCCCTCATTCATAGTATTTCCAATTAAATCCTGTGCATTATCATGAACAAAAATCTCTGCACCATCCATAAACACACCAAGATTATTTCCAGGTACTCCATTAATGATTAGTTGCAATTTACCTGTAAGGCCTGCTCCGATGTAAGGTTGCCCTGACACATTATCTATTTGAATATTTTCGATCTTTTGAGCCAAAAGTTTAATCTGTTCATTTAATTTTCGATAATGTAATTCCGTTCCATCCAGTTGAAACATCTTTTCACCTCCTGAAAAAAATATCAATTACCTGCTGCTTTAATTCCAAGTATATTTAAAGTATTTTGATCCAGACCAATTCCTCTTAAACGTTCCCTATTTCCACGTAAACTTTCAATAGAATTTAGACCCATCGCACCAAGCATTTCTTTTATTTCTAAAGACCAGGCTCGCACTAAATTCGTCAACATCTCCTCAGCATAATCAACATCCAATCGACTTACCAAATCTTCTCTTTGAGTAGCAATTCCCCAAGAACAGTTGCCTGTATAGCATTTTTTACACATATGGCATCCAATCGCAATCAAAGGTGCTGTACCAATACTGACAGCATCTGCTCCTAAAGCAATTGCTTTTGCAACATCTCCACTGTCTCTAAATCCACCAGCAGCAATAATTGAAGCCTGGTGACGAATTCCCTCTTTACGCAATTGATCATCTACTACTGCTAGAGCAATTTCGATTGGCATTCCCATATTATTACGAATCACTGTTGGTGCTGCGCCAGTTCCGCCCTGCCCACCATCAAGATATAAGATATCTGCTCCAGCCCGAACTACACCACTAGCTATAGCGGCTACATTATTTACTGTAGCGATTTTAACTCCAACAGGTACTTTATAACCTACTGTCTCTTTCAACGCATAGATTAACTGACGTAAATCTTCAATTGAATAAATATCATGATGTGGAGCTGGTGAAATAGCATCTGTGCCCTCTGGAATCATTCTGGTCTTGGAAATCTCCTGACCTACCTTCTCTCCAGGCAAATGTCCACCTATTCCAGGTTTTGCTCCCTGCCCAATCTTAATCTCAATAGCAGCACAATTTTTTAAATACTTTTGGTCAACACCAAACCGCCCAGATGCTACTTGTACAATTACTTGATCACTGTAAGGATAAAGGCTCTCATGAAGGCCACCTTCTCCACAATTCATAAAGGTTCCCATATTTTTTGCAGCTTTTACGAGAGCTTGATGAACTGGTAAGCTTACTGCTCCAAAAGACATCGCAGAAAATAGGATTGGAGTTTCTAATTTCAGGTTAGGATACAATTCTGTCTGTAGCTTATAGCCACTTTTATCTTTTTCCACTTTAATATTATCTGGTTTTCGACCAAGATAAGTTCTTAATTCCATTGGCTCACGAATCGGATCAATCGGTGGATTTGTTACCTGACAAGCATCGAAAATCATATGACTCCATAGATCAATCACTGGTCGATCATTACTTGTTCCAGCTAAGAGCATTCCACCCTGCTCCGCCTGACGATAAACATTTTCTATATAATATGGAGTCCAATGACCATGATCAGCAAAGGCTAAAGAATTCTTTTCAATAGAAATCGCCCCTGTAGGACAAGAGTAGACACAGTAGTGACAACCTACACATTTATGATTTTCAGGAATTAGATTATGATCATCATACCGAATTGCACTCCATCCACATCCGTTAACACACTTACGACAATCAATACATAGATTTCGATTAATTTTAATTTTAAACTGAGCCGCAACTCTAGTTTTTCGCATCATAAGCTAATCACCTTCTTTCCTACCCTGGCTACCTCTTGATCTAAATGAGCAATAACTGCCTCTCCTGCTTTTGGAAAAGCAAATTTATCTGGTTCTGGACATACAACTCTTATAGCTGCTTCTTCACTCGCCATATACACTTTGCTTCCCTTATAGCCTACTACCATTGGACGAAGTTTTATCCGATCATTAAACCCAACCATCGAAGTAGGGTTTGCTACAATAATACTAAAAGGACCATTTAATAGAGCACTCTCATAAGTTTTACGTAAAACCGTGAGAAGTTCTCTATCTTCAGATTTATCGATTTTGGCCCAAAATGGTGCAGCTAAAACTTTATATACCAATTCCATTGGTAACTTATGTTTATTATTTAAAAGATCTATAATATAAGCAATAACCTCAGTATCAGTCCTGAGATCACAATAATAGTTATTCATCTCAAGAAAACGCTTATTTGTTCCATATGATGATATTTCACCATTGTGTACGACAGATAGATCCATCAATGCCAATGGGTGTGCTCCAGCCCACCAACCTGGTGTATTCGTCGGAAATCTACCATGTGCTGTCCAAATATATCCATCATATTCCTCTAATTGATAAAAATCCGCTAAATCTTCAGGATAGCCCACTCCTTTAAAGACTCCCATGTTTTTCCCCGAAGAAACGATATATAAATCTTTTAATACATGATTCCATTCTAATACTCGGCTTTTTACAAACTCAGTAATCTGTTCTTCGTCTTCATCAAGGTTTTTTATGTGATTTTCTTTTAAGGTTAAAAAATATCTCCAAAGGATTGGAGAATTTTGAATCTTCTTTGTCAGGACTGTCGGTATTTCTTCACTCAACTCAATCGTGAAATCTTTACTAAGCTCTACTTCTAAGGTATTTTGACTTTCTTTAGTCATTGCCATGATATGAAATGCATAACAATCTTTATATTCAGGATAAATCCCATATCCCGCAAATCCTCCCCCTAAGCCATTTGAGCGTTCATGCATAACTTTGATCATTTCTCTTATCTGTTGTCCATTTATCTTTGCTCCTGTTGTATCCATTATTCCAGCAATTGCACAACCTGATGGTATTTTCATTTCTGCTCCCTCCTCGATACTTTAGTACTTTAGCGAATTAAATAGGGGGTTATTTAAATAATTATACAGTAAAGATACGTAATAATCAAGTGATATTGGAATAGACAGACTAGTAAAAAAATAGCAAAAATTATTTACTCAATTTTCGCAGTATTGTCTAGAACCATTGTTTGAGGGTGAGATAGGAACAAACCTAAAAAATAAACCTGGCGAATAACATCGCCAGGTTATTTAGAAGTTGTTAATTTTTACCTATATATAATTCTTAATTACCTAAGTATCTTCCCAAACACCTCAGCAAAACCCACTACCTCCTCTGATCTAAAAATCGAAAAATGATCTCCAGCAATTTCATATACTTTCATTGGTCTAATACAGTATTGATTCCATTCATCTTGATTAGGCATCTCTGTTGCAATTGCTTTAAAGAAGTGAATCTGAGTATCAATCTTTCTAGTAGGGATATAATGCACTCGTGCATTGAATAAAATTCTAATAACATTCAAATAGTGGATAACTTTTTTAATACTGAGGTGCTCAAAATTCGGTATTACATTTGCTATTTCAACAGGGATAGAATTTTTGAACTCGTCAAGATCTCCCTCTTCTGATCCAACAGCAATTTCATCAATCTCTTCCCATGAATCCAACTCTGGTGGATAAGTATCGATTAAAACACCAAATGCAACTTCTTCCCCTAGCTCTTCTAACTGACTGATCATTTCAAAAGCGATAGTACCACCCAAACTCCAACCAGCGATGTAATACGACCCATCTGGTTGAATCACTCTGATCTTTTCTATATATTTTCGCGCAATCTCTTCAATTGTCAATTCATCTGCTGGATAATCTTCTAACCTATCTGCACGAATTCCCCAATAGTTGAAATCAGATATTATATGCTCACAGAAGTCGATATATCCTCCAACTTCACCACTTCCATCATGAATCAGGAAGAGATGTCTGGTTTGATCATTACCAGTCTTTAATAATATCAGATTATCATCCTTCTCTAAATAACCTACACACACCTTCTTAAAATCTCTGATAGAACTAGCGAGTTCACATATCTTTGGATTTTTCATAAATTCTCGTAATGGTAGTTCTACACCCAAATCTTCATTTACTTTCTGTACAACAGAGATTGCAGTTAAAGAATGTCCACCTAATTCAAAGAAGTTATCATTGACCCCGACTCGTTCTACTCCCAATATCTCTGACCATATTTCCGCCATCTTCTTTTCAACTTCTGTTTTAGGAGCCACATATTCAGTTCGTATGTTTACACTGACATCTGGTTTAGGTAGTGCTCGCCGATCAATCTTACCATTCGGCGTTAGTGGTATTTGATCTAAACTGATAAAGTGAGCAGGAATCATATAATCTGGTAATTCTTTACCTAGATATCTTCTTAAATCAGCTATCTTAAATTCTCCATCTGAAACGATATAAGCACAGAGATATTTGTTTCTATTGGTATCTTCCCTATCCATAACTACCGCTTTGCGAATCTTTGGATGACTCAAAAGTTGATTTTCTATCTCACCTAACTCAATTCTAAATCCTCTAATCTGAACTTGATCGTCTATCCTTCCCAAAAATTCAATACTTCCATCTGCTAGCCATCTCGCCAAATCTCCTGTCCTATACATTCTACGACCCGGTTGATATATGTTCAGGACAAATTTTTCTTCTGTTAAATTAGAATGATTTAGATAACCTCTACTTAAACCATCTCCAACAATACAAAGCTCACCTGCTATTCCTATCGGTTGCAAATGATTTTCTGCATCCAATATATATACTTTTGTATTCGCTATCGGTTTACCAATCGGGATATTAGCATAGTCTTTATCAACTACAAAACTTGTCGTAGCTACGGTATTTTCAGCTGGCCCATAAATATTTACAATTTGATAGTTTCTCTTTTTATAACTTCTTAGCTTATCTCCACCTGTAAGCAACAATCTTAATGATTGGTTATCAACATTCATAAACTGTTCACATAACTGAGTAGGTAAAAAGCTGATTGTAATCCTATTGTTTTCAAAATACTCATTCAACATATTGATATCCAATCTTATCTCCTCAGGAATAATATGAATTGTTGATCCTGTAATCATATAAGGGAATATTTCCAATACAGAAGCATCGAAACTAAATCCTGCATATTTGGTGCTTCTATCTAAGTCTGTTACTTTATAGCAATGATTATACCATACAACTAAATTGACTAATGAGTGATGTTCAATCATTACTCCCTTTGGCTTACCTGTCGATCCAGAAGTATATATCACATATGCTAGATCTTTCGCAGTACTAATCTTAGGTAAATTTCTCATATCACCTCTATATAACTCTTCTGCATCAATTGAAATCATTTCACCACTAAATTTAATCTGATTTACTAAATGATATTGTGTTAATAAGATAGACGTTTTGCTATCTGATAACATGTACTCTATTCTATTAATTGGATATTTTGGATCAATTGGCAAATAAGCTCCGTCTGCTTTTAAAATACCTAAAATCCCGATGAACATTTCCAATGAGGACTCCATCATGATACCTACAATCTTATCTGGTTTAACTCCTTTTTCTGTCAATATTCTGGCAAGTTGATTCGCCTTCTCATTTAACTCTCCATATGTTAAATGATTCTCTCCAAATATAACCGCGATCTGATCTATCCTCTTTTCTACATTCTCTTCAAATAACTGCTGAATCGTTTTATCTTTCGGATATTCTTGATTGGTCTCATTAAAGCCAATTGTGAGCTGATATTTTCCCTCTGGCGAAATCATATTAATTTCTGAGAGACGTAACTCAGGATTTTGAATGATTGCATTCAGTATATTACAAAAATGCTCTGTCATTCTTTCAATTGTCTCTTTTTTGAAGAGTTGTGTAGCATATTGAATATTGAAACCTAACCGATCATCAATCTCATATCCTTCAAAAGTTAGATCAAATAGTGCAGTTGTTAAGGCAAATTCATACATGTAAAATTTTAAATCTTTTGAGCTAATTTCAGAATCAACAGCATTTTGTAAAACAAACATCACATCAAACAACGGATTATGACTTAAATTCCGCTCCAGATTCAGTCTTTCAACTAGCATCTCAAATGGATAATCCTGATTTTCAAATGCTTGTAAGGTATTTTCCTTGACTTGATTCATAAATTGAGTAAAGGTCTGTTCCGCTGCTAGATAATTTCGCATGACTAGAGTATTTACAAACATTCCAATAATCCTTTCTACATCTGGATAACGCCTACCAGCAATTGGCGAACCAATCACAATATCTTCCTGACCTGTGTACTTATAGAGTAAAAGATTGAAAGCTGATAATAATAGCATATACAGGCTCATATCTCTTGATTTGGCAAGCTCATGAATCTGAGCTGTTAATTCCTCGTTTAACTCAAACCATACAAAATCTCCTTTTAAATCTCTTACCAATGGTCTTGGATAATCTATAGGAACATTCAATACTGGAATCTCACCTTTAAAGAGATTTAACCAATATGCTTGCTGTTGCTTCATTTCTTCAGATTGAAGATACCCATTATGCCAAATTGCAAAATCTTTATACTGAATTCTCAATTCATCTAATTTTTCTCCATTATATAACTTGATAAACTCTGTAAAGAAAATATCCATAGAAAAACCATCGGAAATGATATGTTGCATATCAATCATAAATAGATGTTTATCAGCATATTCAACTAACCCTACTCTAAGTAAAGGAGCTTTGCTTAAATCAAACGGTTTATAAAATTCTTCTGTAATCTTATCAAGTTCATTTTCTTCTGCTTTTATGTATTCAATCTTAAAGTCAAGATTAGGATGAATTTTTTGTACTGCTTCTCCATCAATAAAAGCAAAAGATGTCCTAAAAGCTTCATGGCGTTTGAACAATTTATAAATTGCATTCTCAAAGGCCTCTTTATCAAACTTACCCTCAATGGTCAACGCAAGTGAGATATTATAACTGGTTGTTTGATCATCCAATTGATTAAGAACCAACATACGTTTTTGGGCTGAAGATACTGGATAATACTCCTGTGCTGGTTGTACTGAAATTAGATCTTCTTCATCAGAACCTTTCACTAACTTCTCAATAGTATTAAATAATTCATTAAGTGTTAGTGATTCAAAGAATAATCTCATCTTTACATCTACATTATATGCTTTCTTTACTTTTCCAATAAATTGCATGATATCAATCGAGTCTAAATCTAGTTCATTAATATAGTCTGTCAGCTCAAAATCTTCACCCGTATATAGATCACGTAAAATTGTATATAAATTATCTCGTATAGTTACTTTATTTACTGCGTGATCTACTTTCCTTGTATCAATTTTCTTACTCCTTTGGTTCAGACTAAGTTCTTTAAACAGGGCTTCAAAATCTTCTTCACAATTAGGGCGAATCGTATAGCTTCGTTCATCGTTCTTTTTAAACTCTGTTCCTGGGCGAATTTGAATAATATTATGGTTTTCCTGACTTTGTTTGCGTGCCAAAAATTGTTCAATACCAAGATTATCAGGACAAAGCAGACAAATTCCCTGTTCGTGCATGTTCACAGCATCTAACACTTTCTCACATGCCACTTCATTCAATCCAAAATCATCAAACAGATCCTGTTGGGTATTGATCTCTGACTTTAAGTAAAAACTTTTCCGGTCAAAGACATAACCTGGTAAATTCAATCGTTTTACATTCTGACCATGATATACCTTATCCCACTCAACATTTAAACCTTCCTTAATCATCTCAGAAAGTGCGCAATATAACGAATATATTTCTGATTTTAATATTAACAATCCTAGTTTCTCTTCTGCTACACAAAGGTCTGTAAACAAATTGGTTAATCTCAAATCAGGAGCAAAAACGATTAAGAAATTAACTTTCTCTTCTAAAAACTTATTAACAATCTCACTAACTTTCTTCTCTGCCAGTACAGCTTTGGCATAATTTTTAACTTTTTCTATACATTCCTCAAGTGTAATTTTTCCTGATATAAGATCTGCAATAATGATTCCCCGACCTATTCCTAAAACTTTCACTGGTTTGACAGAATAAGTCTCCATCAATTTTGCATATGAATACATGTTTATGATGTATTGAATTTCTAAGTCAGAAGCTACAGTTTGATCATTCAGATCATTTATAGATTGATCGTAATATTCCTTAAAGCCTGGCTGCTTTTCAGATAATAGTTTAAATTGAGCTAAATCTACATCTTCAAGATCCGGAATAAAAAATCCTGATACAATCGGTACCTTCTTCTTTGATTGCTGGTATAGCCAATATTTTTCTTTTGTTTGCAATTTTTCTGTAATAGATGCATTTAATATATTGATTAGATCATCCGTATTTTCTACAATCGCTATAAAATTATGTTTATAACTTCTCCGTCCCTGATTCAAAGTGTACGCAATATCATCAAGTGTTAACTCTGAATGACAGACCAAATAATCTCTCAGATTTTTCATCATATTTTCAAGTGAATATCTGGTTCTGGCAGATATTCTAACGATATTTGGATGTTCTTTTGATGCTCTTCTCTTTTCTTCTAAAAATTCCTCAACAATGACATGTGCATTGGTTCCAATTAAGCCTAGTGATGTTACCCCGACTCTTCTGACCGTATCAGATTCCCAATCAGCCAAACAATCATTTACATATACAGGTGAATCTTCAAAACGAATCAGAGGATTAGGTTCATCAAAATGTAAGGAAGCAGGAATTTTTTTATTTTTTAAGGATAGCACTGCTTTAATTACATTAGCAATTCCTGCAGCTTTATCAAGATGTCCAATATTTGTTTTTAATGATCCAATAGGAACCGATTGCTTTTTATATCCCAATATGTTTAATGCCTGACTAATACCTGCCACTTCAATCGGATCACCAATTTTCGTCCCTGTCCCATGGGTTTCAATATATGATATAGATAATGGATCGATATCAGCATTTTTCACTGCACTCAAAATCACATCAGCCTGACCATCCTCACTTGGTGAACTCATTCCATTTGAACGTCTTCCATCACTGTTAATAGCACTTCCCTTAATGATCGCATGAATTGGATCTCCATCTTCTAACGCTTTGCTTACCAGTTTTATAAAGATAATTCCTCCACCTTCACCGAGAATAGTACCATCTGCATCTTTATCAAAAGTCCGTATCTGTTGACTATGAGATATAATCGGTAATTTCTCCATATCATCTATCTTAACCGGGAAGATATCCAGACTTACACCACCGATTAAGATAGCATCTGTTTCATCCCTGATTAAACTCTGACAGGCATTGTGCAATGCCACTAAAGATGATGAGCAGGCTGTATCTATGTTCAGCGCCGGGCCAGCGAAATTATACAAATAAGCCACACGCCCAGCCCCTGATACTGTAGGCATATTAGCAAATGCCATTGGTGATGGACTCTTAAAAAATGGCGTATATGCGTTTTCACCCATAGCTAAAAATACACCAATATTCTGACCAGATAACTTCAGAGGATCATAACCACTATCAAGAATTGCTTCTTCGACTAATTCTAAAAGCAATCTATGTTGTGGATCAATATATTTACTCTCTTCATAACTTAAAGCAAATATTTCTGGTTCAAATAATGTCACATGATCTAAATGCCCACCTTTCATAAATCTACCCTGGTTCGCTTCCCCAAGCATCTTATTTAATTCATCAATTCTACTTTCAGGCAAATCGCGAATCAAATCTTTACCAGAAGCTAAATTTGACCAAAACTCTTCTAAATTATCAGCACCCGGGAACCTTCCTGATATACCGATGATTGCAATATCATCATCTTTATAAGAAGTACCTTCAATTGATCTATTCTTAAAACTGACGTGATTTTTAAAGACCAGATTATTTACAGAATCCAAAGCCTTTTCATCAGAACTATCAGTTAGTAATGATGACATTTCTCGAATAGTACTGAATTTAAATAAGTCTGTGACAGTTACGTTACTATTAAATTCATGGTTGATCTGATCAGTTAATCGAATGATCTTTAAAGAATCTCCTCCAACTTCAAAAAATTTGTTATTGATGCCAATATTTTTAACTCCCAATACCTCTGACCAAATATTCGCCAGTTTTGTTTCAACTTCATTCTTTGGTGCTTCATAATTTACTCCTGTATTAAGATTTCCAATAGGTTCTGGTAATGCTTTTCGATCAACCTTTCCATTCGATGTCGTTGGAATTTTATCTAATTGCATAAAGTAAGCTGGGATCATATATTCTGGAAGTTGTTTTAAAAGATATTCTCTCAATTCAACAATCGATAACTCACCTTCTAAAATCAGATAAGCACATATATATTGATTACCTTTAGCATCATTTCTCGCAATGACAACCGCTTCCTTAACCATTTGATGATGCAGCAGTTGGTTTTCAATCTCACCCAATTCAATCCTAAATCCTCTGATGTTTACCTGATGATCGATTCGTCCAAGATACTCCATCTCTCCATTTGGCAATAATCGAGCCAGATCCCCTGATCTATATAAACGCTCATCTGGAACATATGGATTTTGAACAAATTTTTCAGCCGTTAATGCTGGACGGTTCAAATATCCCTGCGAGACTCCGTAACCTGCAATACAAATTTCTCCTGGAGCACCAATTGGTACGAGATGCATATTTTTATCAAATAGGTATGTTTTCAGATCAGGTAGTGGTTTACCGATATTGCTAAGATTAGTATTAATCTCAACTGTGCTAATCACTTTAAATGTAGCAAGAACAGTTGTCTCAGTAATTCCGTACACATTGATCAACTTTGTTTCTGGATATTTTTCATAGAAAGCTTTGAGATGAATTGGCTGTGCCGCTTCTCCTCCAAAGAGAATATAGCGAAGTTGCAGCTCTTTCGTCTCATCTTTCATCTCCTCAGCAGATAGATTATACAATGCGGTTGGCGTCTGATTTATTACAGTTACTTTTTCCTTTTTCAATATTTTCAAAAATTCAGCTGGATTTTTTACAGCCAATTTTGGAATTACCACCATTTTACCACCATACAACAATGGCCCATACATCTCCCAAACAGAAAAGTCAAAACAGAATGAGTGAAACATTGTCCAAACATCATTTTCATTAAAGTCAAACTTCAACCTAGCATTCACTATCAAAGGAATAAGATTTTGATGTTCAATCATAACCCCTTTAGGCTTGCCGGTAGAACCTGAAGTATAAATGACATAAAGCAAATCGTCAGGCTTATTCAGATGATTTAGATTAGAAGAATCACCCATATAGATCTTAGAATCATCAATTTGAATAATTTCACCTGTAAATGAAATCTGCTCTAACAATACTTGCTGGGTCAATAAAATCTTCGTTTGCGAATCCTTCAAGGTATAGGCGATCCGATCTTCTGGATAATCTGGATTAATTGGCAAATATGCTCCTCCAGCTTTGACAATTGCCAGCATTCCGATAATCATCTCAAGAGAAGGTTCTGCAATAATTCCAACTAACTCTTCCGGGCCAGCCCCATGTTTCCGCAAAACCCGTCCCAACTGGTTCGCACGCTCATTCAATTCACGATAGGTTAAGCACTCATCCTCACAGACCGCAGCTATTCTTTCAGGAGTTCTCTCTACCTGAGCTTCAAAGAGTTGGACAATTGTCTGATCATTTGGATCGTTTGTTTTGGTATCATTAAAATCTACTAAAAGCTGCTGCTTTTCTTCATCAGTTATCATCTCAAACTCTGAAATCGACAACTCGGGATTTAAAATAATCTCATTGAGCAGATTAGCAAAGTTTCTACAAATTCGATTGATTGTCTCCTCTTTGTAAAGCTGAGTAGCATAATAAATATTGAAAATCAGTCGATCCTGTATTTCCACTCCTTCGAATGTTATATCAAATTGTGCAATATTGCTTTCGAACTCATACAGACTACACTTCAAATCATCCATTTCAAATCCGACATTACCATCATTTTGTAAAACAAACATAATATCAAACAGAGGATTCCGACTTAAGTCTCTCTCCAAATTCAGTTTTGTGACCAGCTTTTCAAACTGATAATCTTGATTATCAAACGCTCTCAAAGCATTTTCCTTTACTTCAGCTAAGAATTGAATAAAAGTTTTTTCAGCAACAGGAGCATTTCTCATTGCCAGAGTGTTAACAAACATGCCAATAATTTTTTCCAAATCCGCATGGCGTCTTCCTGTTATTGGAGAACCTATAATAATGTCTTCTTGATCTGTATATTTGTGTAGTAAAACATTCAAAGCCGCTAAAAGTACCATATAAAGTGTTACATTGTTCACATTGACGAACTCTTTTAAACTAACTGATAATTCTTCACTTAATTCAAAATGTACTGATTTTCCTTTATAATCCCGTTTTAATGGTCTTGAATAATCTGTCATCAGATTGAGTACTGAAATCGCGTTCTCACCTGCAAATGTATCCAACCAATATGCTTCCTGTTTTTTTACTTGCTCTGAATTGAGATATTCATTTTGCCAAACTGCAAAGTCTTTATACTGAACTCTTAACTCTTCTAATTGTTCACCTTGATATAACATTTGAAATTCATTAAAGAAAATTATCATCGAAGTTCCATCTGAGATTATATGATGCATATTAAAGAGGAAAAGATATTTCTTATCATATTCTACAAGTCCTACTCGTAATAAAGGAGCTTCACTTAAATCAAATGGTGTAAAAAACTGGTCTACAGTCTTTTCTAAATATTTACCTTCTGTTTGAATATATTCAATCTGAAAGTCAAGATTTTGGTGAATTTTTTGTGCAGGTTCGCCATTACTTATGGTAAAGGATGTTCTAAAACTTTCATGCCGCTGTACCAATCCTTTTATCGCTCTTTCAAAACGTTCTAGATCAAGTTCACCCTCAATTACTATACCTCCATAGATATTGTAACTTATCGAATCTTTATCAAAACCATTTATGACCAATAATCGTTTTTGTGCTGAAGTAATCGGATACGTACTCGTATATGCAGATTCTTTAAGTGGTTGAATTAAAATCAGATTTTCCTCTTTTGAGTCTTTAGTTGACGCTTCAATAATGTTAAATAATTCTCCAACTTTTAGTTGTTCAAAGAATAACTTCATCGGAACATCTATACCATATGCCTTTTTTACTTTGCCAACAAACTGCAAAATATCAACTGAATCCAGTTCCAATTCACTTAAGTTATCTGTCAATTCGAAATTTTCGCCTATATGCAGATCTCGTAACATTGAAAGTAAATGGTCTTGAATCAAATCTTTGCTAACATGCGCATTATAAAACTCCGATTTAATTTCAGCATCAAATAGATTGGTCTCTGTTTGTAAGTAATAACTTCTTCGGTCAAATACATATCCAGGTAAGTTAAGCCGTCTTCTCTTTTGAGTTCTATAAACAGCTTGCCAGTTAATCTCCAACCCCTTCTTCATCATTTCTAAAATCGCAGCGTAAAAAATATCTACTTTCGGTTCTAATAAAAGAAGTGTAGGTCTTTCTTTTCTAAAAAAATCAGCAAACACGTTCGATAATCTCTGATTTAAAGAAAAGACTGCCAGTAAGTTAACTCCCCTACCGATAACAACGCTCTCCAATTCACGCAAATTATTTTCTTTTAATATAAATCTATTTTCGTTATTGTTTCTAACTTTGGCTATACATTCTGTGAAAGATATCTTCTCTGATAAGAAATCTGAAACAATCTTTCCTAGACCAAAACCAAATATTTCATCAGGTTTGCCAGCATATGTTTCCAACATTTTGGCATAGGCAATCATACTAATAGTAAATTGAATCTTAGGATCTTTTATATCTACATCATGCAAATCTTTATCCAACAAACTCTGTAAATATTCATCATAGTGCTTTTTAAAGACTGGTTCACTATTTAATCCCTGATATATCTCTAAAGCTTCATCTACAAAATCAGGTATAACAAAAGCAGCGTGACTTAGTTTAGTCTTCTTTGGTTGCTGATAAACCCAATATTTCTCTCCATCTTTTAATTTTTGAGTATTAAAGGAATCCAATATTTTAATCAGATCTTCTGTATTTTCTGCTATCGTTACAAACTTATGTTTATAACTCCTCCGTCCATTATTTAAGGTATATGCGATGTCATCAAGAGTCAAAGTTGGATGCTTTCTTAAGTATTTATTAAGTTTTTTGACCATCAGCTCCAACGAATATGCAGTTCGGGCTGATAATTGAACGATATCTAAATATTGTTCATCTGATTCTGTTTTTAGTACAGTAGATTTTTCGAGAACCTCTTCGATAACTATATGAGCATTTGTTCCAATTAAACCCAAAGAGGTTACTCCAGCTCTTCTGACCGTATCTGATTCCCAATCAGTTAATCTATCATTGATATAGATTGATGAATTTTCAAATTTAATTAAAGGATTCGGTTCGTCAAAATTCAATGAGGCAGGAATCTTCCTGTTTTTTAATGCTAAAATTGTCTTGATCATACTCGCAATCCCTGAGGCACCATCAAGATGTCCAATGTTAGTTTTTAATGAACCGATACCAAGAGTTTGCCTTTTATATCCCAGGCTATTGAAGGCCTTATTTAAGCCTGCGAATTCAATTGGATCACCAATTTTCGTTCCAGTTCCATGGGTTTCAATATATGAAAGTGATAAAGGATCAATTTCTGCTTTTTCAATTGCTGTTAATACTACATCTGCCTGGCCTTCTTCACTTGGAGAACTCATACCATTAGAGCGATTACCATCATTATTAATAGCCCATCCTTTGATAATGGCATAAATTGAATCTCCATCCTCTAATGCGCTATCAAGAGTTTTTATGAACAGTACTCCTCCACCTTCACCAGCTAGTGTACCATCTGCATCTTTATCAAAAGCACGTACTTGTTGATTTATTGATAAAATCGGTACTTTTTCCTGATCATCACGAATGATTGGGAAGATATTTAAATTAACACCACCTACAAGTGTTGCATCAACTTCATTTAAGATCAAACTCTGGCAAGCATAATATAATGCAACTAAAGCTGATGAACATGCAGTGCCGACATTTACTGCTGGCCCCGTGAAATTATAAAAATAAGAAATCCGACCTGCACCTGTAACGGATGGGATGTTTATAAAAGCCATTGGCGAAATAGTTTTGAAGGTTCTTGTGTACTCATTTTCCGATTCAGCAACCAATACTCCCATCTTTTCTCCTGCTAATTTTTCTGGATTATAACCAGCATCTAAGATAGCTTCCTCAACTAATTCCAGAAGTAATCTCTGTTGTGGATCAATAAATTTACTCTCTTCACGACTTAATGCAAAAATCTCAGGTTCAAATAGTGTGACATTATCTAAGTATCCAGCCTTGCCAAACTCTTTTCTTCCAAAGTCACCCATCATATCTTCTAACTCAGTTATTCTACTCTTAGGTAAGTCACGCACCCATTCTTGTCCAAAACTTAAATTTCTCCAGAATTCATCTAAATCATTCGCACCAGGAAAACGTCCTGACATTCCAACAACTGCAATATCAATATGTTTATCGGAAATATTTTTCTTTGTATTTTTACTTCTTAATCGTTTCAAATACATTTCTTCTCTCTTAGAATGATCTGTGCTAAAAAATTTGGCAATCTGACGAATCGTACTATAGTTAAATAAATCTGTAACATTCAATTCCGAATTAAATTCCTGATTGATCAGACTATTTAAGCGAATAATTTTTATTGAATCTCCACCAACCTCAAAGAACTTATTCGTAACACCAATTTTTTCAATTCCCAATACTTTTGCCCAGATTTTTGCAAGCCTTTCTTCGGTTTCATTTACAGGTTCAACAAAATTTTCTCCTAAGTGAATATTATCTTCAACTTCAGGTAATGCTTTGCGATCAATTTTTCCATTTGAGGTGAATGGCATACTCTCTAAACTTACAAAATGGAATGGAATCATATACTCAGGTAAGTCTCTACCCAAAAATTCTCTTAATTCAATTACAGACATTTCTTTTTTAGAAACGATATAAGCACAGAGATATTTGGTACCATCTGTTCTTGTCTTATCAATAACAGCGACTTCTTTCACTTGTTGATGCTTTAATAAATGATTCTCAATCTCGCCTAATTCGATTCTAAAACCTCTAATTTTGACTTGATTATCGACCCTACCCAAAAATTCAATATTTCCATCTGGCAACCATCTAGCAAGATCGCCTGTCTTATACATTCTTTCTCCGTTAATTAAAGGATTATGCCAAAACACGTTCGGGACAAATTTCGCTTCTGTTAATTTTGGTCTGTTTAAATAACCACGTGCAAGTCCAACACCGGAAATACACAATTCTCCCACAACATCTACAGGCAATAAGTTGTTATATTTATCAACAATATAACACTGCGTATTCGCAATCGGTTTTCCGATTACAGTTTTTCCTTCACTACATTCTGCAACTGTCGCATCAACCGTAGTCTCTGTTGGACCATAGTGGTTATAGAGCTGATAACCTTTTGCGATAATTTTATCTTTGAGTGAATCATCAAGTCTTTCACCACCACAAATTATTGCGCTAATACTATCAACTTTTGGATTTTCAATCAGCAATTCATTTAATACACTCGGAATAAAGTCAACAATATTTATCTGATTTTCTTCGATATACTTAATAAACAGATCTTTATTGCTCATCAGATCTTTTTTAGCCAGATAAAGTCTTCCACCAGAAAGCAACGTACCAAATATCTGTTCTACACTTGGATCAAATATATAATTTGTCAACTGTAATACATTTCGATTTTCCTTTAGATTATACTTAATTTTATACCAGGTGACCAGATTTACCACACTCTGATGTTCAACCATAACCCCTTTGGGTAATCCAGTTGAACCTGATGTGTATAATATATAGGCAAGATCATTAGGGTGATTTATGTTTTTGATTAGGGGCTGGCCCTGATAAATTCGCTCATCTTCTAAATCGACAATTTCACCATCCCATTCCATCTGATCACAAAATTGAAACTGTGTTAAGAAGATCTGAATATCACTATCTTTCAATATATAACTGATTCTCTCTTTTGGATACATTGGATCAAGTGGTAGATAAGCACCACCTGCTTTTAAAATACCCATAATTCCAATTACCATTTTCAGAGACTTTTCAACCATAATTCCGACGATCTGATCACTATCAACACCTTTATTCCTTAATACTCTGGCTAACTGATTTACTTTCTGGCTTAACTCTAAATAAGTCAACCTCTTATCTTCAAAAATAACAGCAACCTCATCAGGAGTTATTGAAACCTGTTCTTCGAATAGCTGATGAATTGTGTACTCAAGAGGATAACTTGTCTTAGTATCATTATTCTCAAATAACAGTCGGTGTTTTTCTTTTTCAGAAATCACTTCAATATCTGAAATCAAAATTTCAGGATTTGCAACAATCTCTTTAATAATATTCGAAAAATGGGATGCTAATCTTTCAATAGTTTCTTTTTTAAATAAACCTGTATTGTATTCTAACTCAAAAATCAGACCATCTTCGACTTCAACAGCAATTAAAGAAAGATCAAATTTAGCTACCTTATAATTCTTCAATTCATAAGGAACTAATGTAATATTCTCAAAATTACTAATTGAATTTCCTCTCTCTTCAAAAGCAAACATGGTATCAAACAAAGGATTTCGGCTAAAATCCCTCTTCAATCCCAGTTTCTCTACTAACATATCAAATTGATAATCCTGATTTTCATAGATAGTTAATAGATTTTTCTTTACCTCTTCTAAGAACTCTATAAACTTATTATCTCCTGATAGCTTAGTCCTAACTGCCAGTGTATTAACGAACATACCTATGATATTTTGTAGTTCAGGATGATTTCTACCAGCTGTAACAGTACCTACTACTATATCTTCCTGAGATGTGTATTTCATCAGAAGAATATTATATAGTGCCATCAGCACCATAAATAAACTTATACCGTTCTCTTTCGTCAACGCATATAATTGATCATCCAGTTCTGTATTTAATCCAAAACGATAAATTTCACCTTCAAAACTCATTTCTTTCGGTCTAGGGAAATCAGTGGACATAGCTAAAGCCGGTATCTCATCAGCAAAAGCCTCCAACCAATGTTGCTCCTGTTTTTTATATAATTCTGTGGTCAAAAAATTCTCCTGCCAGACTGCATAATCTTCATACTGAATATCTAATTTTGCTAACTCTTTTCCACAATATACATCTATCAATTCATCAATAAATATTTGGAGTGACTTGCCATCTGAAATAATATGATACATATCAAGCATAAATATATACTTATCAGCACATTTGATAAGATTAGCTCTCACTAAAGGAGGTTTACTTAAATCAAACGGTCTAACAAATTCTGAAACTATCTTCTCAATCTGATCTTCACTCACTTCAAACTCGCCAACTTCAAATTCAGCATCTTTTTGAAGCCTTTGAACTATTTCGCCATTCATTAAATCAAATGACATCCAGAAAGAATCATGCCTTTTTATAACCTCTTCTACAGCTCTTTTAAAATTGTTCTGATTTAGATCACCTTTAATTATCTTTATCAATGGCATATTATATGTAATACCATCATCTAACTGCCTTAAAGCAAAGATCCGTCTTTGCGCAGAAGATGCAGGATAATAATCTTTATCCTTTACCCGCTCAATCGGTAAATATAATTCTTCTTCTCTCTCAGAAAAATATTGAACAAGCTGGTGAGCCGTTGGGCTACTAAAAATTTCTTTTACCTGCAGTGATACATTAAATTCTTTATATATTTTTGAAATCAGTTCAATCGCCTTTAAGGAATGACCTCCTAGTTTAAAGAAATTGTCATGGATACCAAGCTTTTCTATAGATAATACCTCTGAAAAAATTGCTACCAATTTTTCTTCGGCTTCAGTAGTAGGTGCTACATACTCTGTAGAAATATTTGTGTTTATTTCAATATCTAATAATGCTTTTCTATTTGCTTTGCCATTCGAAGTTAGAGGAATAGAATCTAATTTCACAAAATAAGATGGAACCATATAATCTGGCAAACTCTTTAAAAGATACTCTTGAAGCTCTTTATTAGATAATTCTTTTTCCGCTGTAAAATATGCAGCTATAAATTGATCTCCACTGTTTTCTTTTACTAAAACTACAGTCTCGTTTACGTCCTCATGCTCCAATAATTTAGCCTCAATTTCACCTAATTCAATTCTTAATCCTCTAACTTTGACCTGATGATCAATTCTTCCTAAATATTCGATATTTCCATCAGGTAACCAGCGAGCTAAGTCCCCAGTTTTATAGATTCTTCTACCATGATTGAAAGGGCTAGGGATAAATTTTTCTCTGGTTAATTTATCTCTATTTAAATAACCACGAGCCAGACCTATCCCACCGATATGAAGTTCTCCACAAACACCAATCGGTTGCAATTTATTTTCCTTATTTAAAATATAAAGTTGGATATTATCAATTGGTTTACCAATCGGTATGATATCTAAATTCTTTTCAGGTAAACATTCAAAATAGGAAACCTCTACAGTTGCCTCTGTTGGCCCATATAAATTATACAATTTTGTTTTATTTGCTTTATTTAAAAGATGATTAAAATTCTTAACCTGTGTTGGTTTTAATGCTTCACCACTAGCAAAAACCTTTCTTAAGCTACTTATTTTATCTATTTTATCTGGGAAGTTTTCGATGTAGTTTAAAAATGCAGTTAACATAGATGGAACAAAATGCATTATAGTAATCTGATACTTGTCAATTGCTTCAACTATTGTTTCTGGTTCTTTTTCTCCATCTTGTTTAAGAAAACAAACTCTTGCTCCTGCTATCGACCACCAGAAAAGTTCCCAAACCGATACGTCAAAGGTAAATGGTGTTTTTTGTAAGATTGTATCAACAGAGGTTATAGGATATTTTCTTTGCTCCCAAGTAATCCTGTTCACTACAGCTTGATGCTCAATCATTACCCCTTTCGGCTTACCTGTTGAACCAGAAGTATAGATTACATAAGCCAGATCATTGACACCATTTATCATTGGCAAGTTATCTATATCACTTAAATAAAGAGTTTCATCTGATAAATCGAGTATTTCTCCATCGCATTTAAAATCTACGTTATAATTCCCTTTAGTCAAGAGGACTCTTTGATTACTATCTTCTAACATAAACTCTATCCGTTCTGTTGGATACTTTGGAGCAATCGGCAAATATGCTCCTCCAGCTTTCATAATTGCAAATATTCCTATGATCATTTCTAATGAACGGTGTAACATTATTCCAACCACATAATCATTTTTAACACCTTTAGTACGCAAAACTCTGGCCAATTGATTGGCTTTCTGATTTAACTCTTGATATGTTAAATACTCATCATTAAAAATTGCCGCAATCTGCTCAGGTGTTCTTTCAACCTGTTCCTCAAAAAGTTGATAAATTGTTTTTGATCCTGGAAAATCTTTATCTGTATCGTTAAATTTAAATAAAATTTGTTCTTTCTCTTCATTAGAGATCATATCTAATTCTGCAATCTTTACCTCAGAATTTTCAATAATTCCTGTAACAATCTCAATAAAATGCTTACTAAAGCGTTCCATGGTTTCGTGTTTAAAGAGTTCTGTACTATATTCTAAGTTAAAACTAAGTCCTCCATCTCTCTTAAATGCAGAAAGTTCTATATCAAACTTTGCGGTATTTTTCTTAAAGTCCACTGGTCTAAACCGCAAATCATTAATTACTATATCCTTTTGATCTATATTTTGTAGTACAAACATCATATCAAAAAGTGGATTCCTACTCAAATTTCTCTCAAGATTAAGTTTTTCGACCAACATTTCAAATTGATAATCTTGATTTTCATAAGCCTTTAATGCTCTATCTTTAACCTCAACTAAAAATTCTATAAATGTTTTTTCTGCTACTGGAAAGTTTCTTATCGCCAATGTATTAACAAACATACCAATGATATTTTCTAAATCTTGATGACGTCTACCTGCTATTGGGGAACCAACAATTATATCTTCCTGTCCACTGTATTTTGACAATAGGATACTATAGGCAGCCAATAACACCATATACAACGTCGCACCATTCTTTTTAGCTAAACTATTTAATTTTGCTGTGAACTCTTCTCCTATTTCAAAGTTTAGTTGATCTCCTTTATAGGTTATTACTGCTGGACGCCCTGCACCATTAGTTGCTCCTTCAACATAATCTATTGGCATATTCAGTACCGGGATTTCTCCTGTGAAGTTATTTAACCAATACTCTTCCTGCTTTTTATAACTACTTGAAGTAATGAATTTTTTCTCCCACATTGTATAATCCTTATACTGTATCTTTACATCTGGTAAATCATTCATACTATACAACTGAATCAGTTCCTCTATTAAAATCTCCAGTGATCTTCCATCAGAGATAATATGGTACATATCAAACATAAGTAAGTATTTCTTATCTGCATATTTTGCTAATCCAACTCTAAATAATGGAGCCTTACTTAAATCAAATGGTCGTACAAATTGAGTAGCTACCTTTTCTAATTCATTCTCTTCTACTTCCCATTCTTCTACTTTAAAGTTAACATTTTTGTGCACATGCGATATTGGTTGACCATCAAGCAATTCAAATGATGTTCTAAGCGAATCATGTCTCTCGACAATTTTATCACATACGTTTTTTAAACGTTCGACATCCAACATTCCTTCTATAACCATCATATAAGAAATATTGTAACTGGTACTATCTTGATTAAGTTGATTTAAAGCAAAGATTCTCTTTTGTGCTGATGAAACTAGATACTTACTCGATTCATTCTCTTCTACTATTTGAATAGTTCGATAAATGCTTTTATCTGATTTTTCGATTAATTCTGATAATTTTTTCACTATTGCATTTTGCACAATTTGACTATGTGTTAATTCAACATCAAATACTTTATGTATGCTTAAGATCAAAGAAGTCATTTTAAGCGAATTAAGACCTAACTCCATTAGATTATCATAAACTCCAATTCTTTCTGTTCTAAATATTTCGGTACATATCTTGATAACTTTTTCTTCTATTTCATTGGTTGGAAGATCAATGTGTCTACTCATAACCTCTTTATTCAACAAATGATCTAGTTCTTTAAGAACAGAATCATATTGACCATTTTTGTATTGTATAGCTAATTTAAATCTTTGGATTTTACCACTAACTGTTTTAGACAAAGATAAAACAGGAACTACCTCAGCAATTTCTAAACCTGTTTTTTTGCTAAAAAATCTTTTTAAACTTAAAACTATTAGGATAAAATTTGTGAGTGAATCTGAATGTTGAACAAATGCAACAATTTTTTCAATATGTTCTTTTTCATCCTTTACACCACAGATTCCAATCTGATCTGGCTCGATTCCATCTACCTCATGAGTTATACGTTCTAAATCATAAGGATAATAATTTTGACCTTTAACAAAAATAATATTTTTTACACGATCAACTGCAGTAAGCCTTCCATTACTTAAAAATCCAATATCACCTGTCTTAAACCAGCCATCAGAAGTCATCGCATCCGTTGTTAATTCCTCTGCATTATAATATCCAGGAGTAACAGTCTTGCCTCGAACCTGAATATGACCAACTATATTGTCATCAACTAAATTCCCTTGATTATCACAAATTCGGATAGAAACATTAGGGAATTGGTAACCAACATCAGCAAAAGAAACACTATTTTCATCACCCAAATCCACTTCTCTTACCTTATCACCAATCGTCAGATAACGACGATCCAAACTCTGGGAGACAAAGTTTGTCCCAATAAGAGATGAACTAACAAGGAAACTTGCTTCTGTCATCCCATAACCTGGAAGTATAGTATAACGTTTTAGTCCATGTTTCTCCATGGCATCTAAAAACTCGTTACATAGTTGAACAGAAATTGGTTCAGCACCGGTCAAAATCAAACGAACTAAAGATAAGTCCATATCCTGATGATTCTCGGAATTGTAAAATTTCAAGAGATGTTTATAGGCAAAATTAAGAGATGTAAGAATTGTAGCCTTATGTTCAGAAGCTTTTTCTAACCATGCTAATGGATTTTGAACAAACATATTTGTCTCCATCTGATTTTGTGTACAAGTTACAAACATTGGGACAATATGCCATCCAGTCAACTGCAAAGTATGTGTCAAGGGTGTCCAGCCTAAGAATTCATCATCAGCAGTTAGATTAAATGCTTGAATCATTGAGTCAATATATGTTAAAATATTTTCATGTGTCAAAGAAACCCCTTTTGGACTTCCGGTAGAACCAGAAGAAAATAATATATACGCAATATCATCTGGTTTTGACTGATAAATAATTCCTTGTTCTTTCCCTTTCTCAAATTGGTCAAGTAATATTATTTTCTCCTTCATTTGTTTCTGATAAAAGTTTTCCTGTGAGATTATCTTTTCTGTTGTAATCAGATAAGGATCGTTTAGAGTTCCCCACACTTTAAATAGTCTGTGTTTCGCTTCATCATTTAAGCCAACAGGGATTGGTACAGGAATAATTCCACCTAAAAGGCTGGCCCAAAAAACCTGTAAAAAATCATAATTATCCTCCAGTTGAAAAACTAATTCCTGACCTGGCTTGATTCCTTTGTTTTGTAAGTAGTATAAAATGGCTAATGAATTATTATATAATTGCTTATAAGAAATAAAGCTTTCCTTGCTATCTAAGGTTATAAATCGAATTCCCTTTTCCTTAAGCGTTTCTTCGTTTTCAAAAATCTGAACTAAATTTTGTAACTCAATCGGTCTTTTCAAAATATTACTCCTCCTTTTTTGTTAATTATTTTTTGTATAATATTCCTATTTTAAAAAACCACATATCGTAATTATACATTTATTAGCTTTTATTGTCAATTATAAATACTTTAATTTTACATTTTATATTGATTCGACTCACAAAGTTAATACTTTCAAAAATAACATTTTTCATAAAGCAAAACTAACCTTCAAAGAAGATTTAACTTCTCTAAAGGTTAGTTAATAGTTAAGTGGGGTATTCTTATATGACCTCTATAATTTTACTACCTTTTTCAACCAATTTGTTTAAAATATCAATAACAAGTTTAACACTATACCCACAAGCAAAACTCAATAGTTCAGGAGTTGCTACTTCTCCAACAGTACCATCTGGATTAAACAAAATCATAATAAGGACAAATGGAACAACGATTGCTAAGGATAATCTAAGAATAAATTTAATAGTTCCAGATATTCTTTTATTGATTAAACTTTTATCATCCAATTTTGATAATAAAGAAGTAGCAAAATATACACAGGCTCCAGCGATTCCTAGAACTATTGTTTTATCTAGTTCTTCAATATCAAAACTTTCTTGTATCATCAAAGGTAAGTTAAGTGAGTTTAAGAGCATAACCAAAGGTAAAATCACAAATACCAAAATTAAAGAAAAGCTTAATAAAAATCGTACAGAAGCTAAAGGCCTTACTTTTTGTTCAACCTGATTTTCTAAACTAACTACTTTCTTTTTGAGTTCTAACAGTTCAAGTGCATCATCTGAAGATTTATATAACTCGATTTGAAGTTCAATACATTCATTTGTTAGCTCATCAAATTTTGTTTTATCCTTCTTTATAAATGGAAGCTGAAAATAATTTCCATTAATAGTGTTATTTATTTTACCAAGAGCACTTTCGATTCTGTCATACAATTCATTTTTTGTGATGAAATCTTTTTCAGTCATATAAGCACCTCCTTAATAGAAAAATTCTACATTTAATAAATAATTCCTTCTGTAACATTAAAATTTATTAATATAATTAACAAGAAAAATTTTCTCCCTGAGGTTTAACAAAAAGAAAAGCAGGATTTCTCAATAATTCATTGAAATATATCAAATAGTCACATAGGGAGGAATACAAAATGCTTACTTTAGAACAAGTTAAAAATAATCCTGATTTCCACTTAATGATCGAAGAAGCGCATGGTTATTTATCAGCAAGAGGATATACGGAACATGGTTTTCGCCATGTAAATTATGTATCATATGTAACTAAATATATCTTAGAAACATTAGGTTATGATGAGCGAACCGTTGAGCTTGGTGCTATTACAGGTTATCTTCACGATATTGGAAATATGTTCAATAGGAAACATCATGGAATCTCTGGAGCTCAAATTGTATTTACAGAACTCAGACGCATGGGAGTACCCCTTGAAGAAATTTGTACAATTACGACTGCTATTGCAAATCATGAAGAAGAGATAGGGTTTGCGGTTAGTCCAGTTACATCAGCGCTAATTCTTGCTGATAAAAGCGATGCCCATCGTACGAGAGTAGGCAAGAAAACTTCCAACGATATCCATGATCGTGTTAATCTAGCTATACGAGATACCAAAATAGAAGTTGATCCGATAGAAAAAAATATTTCTTTATATATTGACTTCGATACTTCTATGTGTCAGGTAATGGATTATTTTGAAATCTATCTGTCCAGAATGGAAATGAGTAAAGCCGCTGCCACCCAGCTAGGTTGTCGATTTCGGTTGTTGATCAACAATTTAGAGCTTTTAGGACATGTGGACAATGAAGTAGCCGTGAGTAAAGAAGAGTAAAACAATATGATACTCAAAACAAATAATTCCGCTGAATCATATAATCCAGCGGAATTATTATATCTCTATTCTATCGTTAACTTTATCTCTGCCATTCTTCCCAGATCATCCTGACAGATAACTTTATGCTTACCTCTTTCAGGCAAGTAGAAAAACTTCTCAGCAGCTTTTACACTACCCACCATCTTTCCATCAACAAACCAATATATCTTCTGAACTTCATTTGAAACAGATGCCGAGAAAGCAATCTTTTGATATTCTAAGGGTATTCCTTCTCGTAAGGAATAAATTTTTTCTTCTATAGGAGACAGAATCACAGGTGGCTCACCAACAACCTGTTTTTGATAATCTGAGATTAACTCAGGTAATTGATAAATTTGATATCCATTCTGTACCTTCCATGTTGCCACCCGTGAAGGCCATTGAATATAGATCTTTTCTTTTACATTGTCTTTCCCTGTATATCCAGATGACAATCGTTTTCCACTCTCTTCATCTATCAAAACAGATTTATGAAATTCACATAGTTGAATTGGTGAATGATCTTCCAAAAAATATTCAGAAACGAAGGCATCACAATATTCATTTGGTAACTGCCCACTGATAGCACATACTTTTCTAACTTTAACTGTCTCTGGTTTTTCAAACCATTGAATTTGCTCACCACGGCTCAATTCAGTAAAAAGATCGAAAAGTAACGGCGCTGCAGCATTGGCCCCGACCAATGCAGATGAACCTTCTCCATTAAAATTCCCCATCCAGACTCCAATAGTATAATGGGGATTGTAACCTATACTCCAGGCATCACGATGACCATAAGAAGTTCCAGTCTTCCAAGAAACTTTAGGCAAAGTTGTAAACTGCCAAGCAGCAGGGAGATCAGGGCGCCGAACATTTGCTAAAATTTCTGATATGATAAATGAAGTGCCAGGTTCAAATATCTCAATCGGTTGTGAATCCTCTAGATTTAAATTAAACTTAGGTTTATACAATTTGCCACCATTTGCAAAAGAAGAATATAAAGAAGTCAACTCAAATAAAGTCACTTCACATCCACCTAAAACTAAGGATAATCCATAATCATCTATATCACGAATCGTACTCATTTCAGCTTTTTTGAGAAGATCATACAAGCTTTCGTCTTTAATTAATTTTGCACTTAAGTTAACAGCAGGAACATTTAATGATCGCTCTAGAGCTTCTTTAGCGGAAACAATGCCGTTAAATTGACGATTATAATTTTCAGGAGCATATCCAGCATAGTCAATGGGAACATCTTCTAAATAAGAGTTGGGTGAAATTATTCCCTCCATTAAACCAAGAGCATAAAGAAATGGCTTAAGGGCAGAGCCTGGGGAACGAGGAGCCATAGCTCCATTTACCTGACCAAAATTCACTTCATCAAAGAAATACCGTGAACCAACCATAGCTTTAACCTCATGAGTTCGATTATCAATAATCACCACTGCTCCGTTTGTAATCTTATCTATTTCTAATTTTTTTAAATGATCATCCATCAATTTTTCTGCTAAATACTGAATGGAAAAATTCACGGTTGAAAAAATTCTAGATTGATCTTGATTCTCTGAATGAAGCATTCTACTTAAATGTGGAGCAATAAATGGCAATCTCTCTCGTTCCGTTGGAACTGGTTCTTTTAAGGCCTCTTGATAACTCTTTTCATCCAGTTCTGCAAATTGCACCATTCGGGCCAGCACTTTATCCCTAGCTCTCCGCGCAGCCTCAGGGTTCAAATCTGGTCGAAGCATTGTTGGCGAATTAGGTAAAGCTGCCAAAAGAGCTGCCTCCCCATAACTTAATTGAGTAGGCTCTTTTCCAAAATAAAGCCATGCCGCTGCTGCTACCCCTTCAATATTACCACCATAAGGTGCAATATTAAAATAAATCTCAAGAAGTTGATCTTTGGTGTAATAATGTTCTAACTGTAAAGCCCGAAATGTTTCAATAATTTTGTTCTTCAGATTACGTTCCTTTGGTTCCATCATTCTAGCTATCTGCATAGTTATCGTAGAACCCCCAGAAACAACATAACCATTCTTTATATTCTGAATTGTTGCCCTAACAATAGCAAAAGGATTGATCCCAGGATGTTTGTAAAACCAACGATCTTCGTAAGCAACAAGAAAGCGGGCCAGCTCAGGAGAAATTTGATCAAGAGATGTCCTAATACGCCACATCTCATCAGAAGACGTAAACGCCCGTAAAAGTTCTCCATTTTCAGCAAAGACCAATGTTGAACTCGGTTTTTCTAAACTATGAGCAGGTAAGGGTATTGATATTATCATAATCTGCAGAATAATAAAAAGAAATATAATTAGGCCGATAGATAACGTTAAGAATTTATATTTTTTAAGAAAATTCAAACCTCTAACTCCCTTCTGAGAATGTTATTAAAGAAATATTAGTTCACAATATTAGTTTATAATATTTGTGTCATCAGGTCAAATTTACTTAATAAAAAAACAACACATCATATTAAAAGGGATTGGAATAAATTCATCCCAATCCCTTTTATAAGTTTATCTTTTGAGTTAAGACCCCCACTTCTATAAGTGGTGGGAATTGTTTTTAATCTTCAGTGGGGGTAGAATCCCCTACTGAAGCCCCGATGTTCAGCTTTAGCTGGACGAGTTCACTTCACAATATTAATTTTACCACTAGATGAGATACTAGAAATCTCTGGTTCATACATACACTCAGCTTTGATCGGTGGAAGAATAAATTCTCCAACTGTCACAGCCCTCAAAGTATAGTAGAATGTATAGGTATCTTGATAATACAAACTAGTAAAGAGTAATAATCGATCATCCCGAATATCCATATACTCAACAGGAAAATATTCATCATAGATCCAGTCAATACTAGTGTGGCTACCCAATCTTGGATTTTCTATCTCCAAGCCTGCTGGTAACATATCAACAATAACCATGTTATTTAATTCATCTCTCATAGGGTTGACAGTTATCTTGGCAACTACTAATTCTCCTTGCTTGACAGCATTTAAATCCAATGGTTCACCATTCTTATCTAGATATTCACGCTTTACTTCAATACCTGAATCATATTCATCTACCTCAGTTGATAATGGCACACCACTAACTTGAGTAAAGTAGTAATTTTCACCCACTCCATTTAAGTTTATAGTGATCTCACCATCAGCTAGATAATCATCTTTTAAAATCAAATCTTCCTCATTATCAAACGTCGCTAATTCTTCTCCATTCAATAACACACTTCCAGTGTATTTATCCTGGCTTTTTAGATTCAACATTTTTCCTATCGCCATAAATGCAAAAGCATTTTCCTGAGTAGTACCCCAATAACCTGTTTCTGCGTTTTCGCTAAGTCTTTGAACCAAAACAGGTATGCTAGGATGTGTTGGATCTATATCAGCAAGCACCGATAGAATAATCGCATCAGTACGAACTGAAGAGTTAAAGTTACTGCCAGTCTCTCTAGGTACATCCGATTTCATAAAACTATATGGGAGCAAGTTCTTAACCTCAGCTCTTTCACCAGCATAATAGTACGCTGCTGCTAACATTGCTCTTGAATCCTGATAAATTTCATCTAACTTATGGTTCTTAACATAAGCCATATCACTAACATTTGGTTGACCTGCTAAAGCCAGAATATATAAAGCATAGACTTTATTTTGTAACTCATATTGATCATAAGCTGATTCCCTTGCTATTGAACGAACATAACCTAGCATCTTATCATAAACATGGTTTGCTACTTCGTAATCAGCCTTTCTAGCTTCCACTAAAAAGTGGGAAACATAAAGCGATGACCAACGATAAGAATAGTAATCTCCAGGCCAGTAGGAGAAATCTCCTGCTTCTAATTGCATACTCTGGAGTTTTTGAATTCCTTCATTGATATAGTAATCAACACTTCCATTCTCAAATAACTCAGGTTCAGCTTTCTCAGCTAATTTATCAAAATAGAGTAATGGGAAAAGTTTTGATGTAGTTTGTTCAGCACAACCATATGGATACTTTAATAAATAATTCAAACTTCCACTAAATTTCACTGCAGGGAATGGTGATAAGATTAATGAATACTTTTCAGTCCCCGGTACCCACTCTGTTGATAGCTTAATTTTAGTTGGTTCATCCTGAGTAATCGTTCCAGCCAAAAACTCATGAACCAATGGTACTGCAGGTCTTACAGCAAGTTCTGTCTCAATCTTAGAACTCTTGCCATTGCCTTTAACCTCTAAATTAAAGACTACCTTTCCGACTGCATTTTGAGCTTGAAGATCAAAATAAATCATCTTCTCCTGCCCGGCATCGAGTATTACTTTTTTCTCGGTTTCGTTTAAGATATCTACTGGCCCGTCAGCATTCAATTTTACACTAAACTCACCATCTTCTCCTGTTCCGTTATAGACTCCAACTGGAATCTGGAACTTATCAGTTCCCGCTACAAATCTCGGATAAGTCGGTGTGAGAACAATCGGATCGCGAACAATTACTTTCGTTCTTTCATTTCCGAAACGAGAACCATCAAAAGCTACCGCCATCAGTCGGAGAGTTCCATTAAATTGAGGTAAATCCAATGTTATCTTAGTCTTACCTTCCTCATCTAATTTAACAATCCCTGACCAAAGACTAACTGGTTTAACACGATTGACACTAACAGGGTTTAAATTTTCTTTACGCATTGATTCAGCATACATATCTGCATCACCACCAGGAGAGCTAGAGATTTCTGTTTTCTCCACTTCTGGAAGCAACAAATTATATAAATCATAACTTTCTACATCTAATCGTACCTTACCAAAGAAGAAATTAAATGGGTCTGGAGTTACAAAGTTAGTCAACTGCAAAATCCCTTCATCCACTGCAGCCAATGTTACATATGCCTCTTCACTAGCATCTAAAACTTGAATTTCAACTTCTGTTTTTTGATTAGGTCTCATCTCTTTTTCAGCCGTAATATTTACTTCTAACTCATTTTTAGAGCAATCAATTGGCAAAGCAATTGTACCAAATGCCCGAACAGGCGCATGCTCTTCTAAAGATTCAATAGAACGGATTAATTGAACAGAAACATATACATTTGGTTTCCAATCTTCTCTTACATTCACTGCGACAAGTCCTGTATTATTCTTAAACTCAACAACCTGCACATCATACAACTTATCTCGTTCAACTGTCACCAAAGCCTTGCCAGAGAAAGGAGCCTTAACTTGTATCTGTGCCAAATCACCAGGACGATAACTCTCTTGATCTAAATCTAATTCAATTTTATTTGAATTTGACATAGCCCACGGAGAGTAACCCCAACCTGTTGCATAGAAATTTAAGCTACTTCTAGAACCATTTTCAGTATTAGAGATCACAACCTTATATTTTCCATAATCTCTAGGAGTAAAAGTAAAGATTCTCTCCCCAATTCCGGGCTCTATAGTCTCACGATGTACCTCTTCTTCTTCTTCCTCTGATTCATAATGCCAGTTTCCATTCTCATCATGCCACCATAGTGAGTGCCAGATGATTCGATAAATCTTGATTTCTAATTCTGAGCTATTAACAAGATTACCTTCTTCATCAACTTCAACAAATTGGATAGGATATTTTTCATTTACCTTACCATAATATTCACCCATCCGTTTCATTCCGATATAACTATCATATGGATGAAAATTAATAACTTTATAGGCATTAACAGCACGGCCACCATCCTCTCTTACTGTTGCAGAGAAGACGGCTTTCATCATATTACCTGGTTTTAGATTATCAGGGAAACGATAAAGGTAAGTATATTCCCCATTCTCATCTAATTGATTCAAACCTAAATCTTCAGTTATAGCCTTCCAATTTACCCCTGAATCTCCGAAAGAATAAGACGCAAATTGTGGAGTGCTAAAAGGTATAGTATCTAACTTAATGGATAACTCTACTTTTCTACCTACTGCAGGAGGACCAAATAGATTAATACCTTTTACATTAATTTCTGCTTCTTCGCCTTCGTTATAGCTAGATTGATCAGTCATCACCTCTACCTTGATTCGTTCAGGCATAAATTCCTCTACACTAAACGAGGTAGAACCAATTACTGAGTCCGCTACATATAACTTGGCGTTATATTTTCCCGTCTTCGCATAATCAGGGAGAAGAATCTCAAATTCTGCTGCTCCCATACTAGCGGTACTATTCACAAATTCATTAAATATTTTTCCAGTTGGATCTGTCACCTGCAAACGAACAGGGAATTCCTCTGGTACTGAAACTTTAGTTCCACGGATTAATGCTGTGATATTTGCTTTATCACCTGAACGATATACACCACGATCAGCATAAAGATATGCTTCATAACCTTCACTCAAGAAAGATCGTCCACTGATATCAAAATCTGTCATATCTATTTTTCCATCATCCAATCTCAAGAATGAAAAATCATCATCATACTCAACCAAAACAATATATGGAGAAAATTCTTCCATAAGTTGGTCCATTTCTTCAAATCGAACTACACCCTGCAAATTAGTTTCATCAGAAGCTAAAATCTGATTATTATAACTCAAGATAGAAACCTTTGCTCTAAATAATGGATCTAAAGTACTTAAAGAGTTGACCCAAACAACCATCTCATCTTTAGCCTTTTTAGTTACAATACCAATATCAGTAGCAATCACGACTTTTGAAGCATTTCGCCAATAGCTATCCCGGTCTCTGGCAAAAACTTGATAAATTCCTTTTCTTTGATCTCCTAAATATTCTTCCAAAGATATGGAGGTTTTTAAAATTTCGTTTTTCTGATTATTTAATTCTAATGTAAACTCCTTCACCATCTTACCAATATTAGACATTGAATAATTAGATGGTTCATCTCTATATTCTGAGAAGAAATGAACAAGATTGTTAGCATAAATCTTATAAATTTTCAAATCAACCTTATCTAAATTGACTGTTTCTAACCCTAGATTCAAATTCCCTTGATTAGAAAGATAATAACCTGTTGAATTAAAACGGATTAATGGACTTAAATCTGGAATATATATCTTCCGAGTATAATCTTGTTGCAGAGGTGCTGCATTTTCGGAAGGCAATCCTGCTTTAATAGTTAAATTATAACTTTCACCAGGTTTGAAATCTTCACTCTTTAATCGGACTACATCTCTAAAAACCTTTACCCTATAAGAAACCTCCGGTGAAATCTCGATAAAAGATTCCACAGATTCTGCCTCAACTGCCCGCGAAAACTCAATCTCTATAGTTCCTGTTGAGTAATCTGCATTTGAATCAACATTCCAAACTTTTATTGGGTCAAGTGCAGATAATTGAACGGTAGTATTATATTCCTCTTGAAGACCTTCAGTGCCATTATCACAAATAAGGCCTGACAATATTTTTAATCTAACTTCCCGTTTATTCTCAGTTCTCTTAATATTGTAAACCAAAACCTCAAAACTATCACTGGTTCGATAAGGCTTTATTTTATATGAAAGCAAAGATTCTTTGCCATCTTTTATGAGATATAAACGCAAGTAGTTTACCAACTCTTCTGGTTTTACAGGATAGTTAAAATTCAGCCGGGCGTTTAACTCACTGTATGTCTCAGAAATATTTGAAAAGCTAATTTTACTTGAAACAACTTTAAATTGACTAGTATCAAACTCAAAAACCTCTGGCTCATTTAAGTAAAATGCATCGCCTGCTAATATCTCAGGTAAGATCGTTACCTTATAATGGCTAGCAGGTTGAAAAGGTACCTCTGGTAAAAAGCGAAGTTGGCGAGAATTGATCCAGCGGTAGCTCCCTGAAATAGCAGGTTCCACTTGAATCATCTCATTTTTATAATTAACACCAATCTGACTTTTATTAGCCACATCTTTTGAGAAAGTGAAAGTTAAATTTTCTTTAGGATCTACTTCACCTTTAGGCTCCATTCGCACGATATTTGCTTCTTTTGGCCCTGAAGTTTTAAATTCATCGTATGTCTTTCCTGTCAGAGAATACTCATCTTGATTAAAAATGTCAGTATTTAATTCTGCTCTATATGTAGTTTCAGAATGTAATGCTTCTTCTATTACAAGAGCAAGTTTAGATGGAGAAGACCAATAATATCGACCACTAACAGATGGTTTAAAATGAATCAATTCTTCCTCAGAAATTTCACCAATTAGATAGTTCATATCATTAGAGAAGGTAAATTCTAAAGTTGGTTTTAAACTCATCTCACCTAGTACATTTAATCCTAAAAACTGTACTTTTTGGCGTTCCACTGTTCTAAACTCCAATGATTTTCCAACTAGTTTTGCTCCTTCAGGAACATAATCACGATTATAAGTACCTTTATAAGTAGTAGATGGTTTCAGATTTTTTGAAGGTGTAAAAATCAATGTCATTTGATTTAACCACTTATAACTACCATCAATTTTAGGTTTAAACTGAATCAAATCTCTTAAATCTTCCTTACCTACTTCTTCTTCAGCAATCATTGGTGCTGAAAAAGAAATTATTAGATCAGAACTTAAATTCACATCACCGCTTGGAGTAACCCTGAGTAAGGAAACCTCTCCTTGCGCCTTTGACTCTTCTCCTTTCTTGACCTGTCCAAAAGCAGTCGTTATTTGACTTTTGTTTCTTGTAAGAAACCAACCTGTCAAACTTACTGCAATCACAGCAATACACAATCCAAGAACTAAACCAATAATAAACTGCTTACTTTTCACTATTGCCTTTAAGTTCACAATACAACCCTCCTGTCAATTTTTCGACCAATTTCCTCCCTCATCTTTCTTAAAGATCTTATCTATAAGTGCTGCCTCTAATTTTTGAAGCGTTAAACTTAAAAAGTAATAACATAGTTATAATATTAATTTAAATCTAACAAGTTTTCACTTCCTTTCTGTATGCGAGTCATTGAAAAAGCCCTGATAATATCAGGGCCAGCCACCCCATTGACTCACGATAGCATATGGTGACACTAACAAGTATTCATACATATATCATAATTTCGTGCTGTAGCGAAAAAAGTCCTTCTATTAATAGCAAGAAATATTTCCTTCTTACGAAGCCTGTTCAATCTTACGCAGCAAATACTTTATATCTATGTTCCCCTCTTTTGCATAATAAACTACACCATCCATATCTATGAGAAACATAGTCGGAATATTCTCTTCAGTTTCAGCTAAATTAACATCAAATATTTTTCCAAACCTAAATTCTGGGTCAGATACAAGTGGAAAATTATAACATTCCCTTTCCGCTAACTTCCTAAGATTTTCGATTTGTTCTTGATTTACCCCTAAAACAACAGTATCCATCCGCTTAAATTCTTCTAAAAAATTTTGCACTTCCCTTAAGTAGGCAATCGATTGGGTAGAAAATTCTTTTGGAGAAAAATAGACAATAACATTTTGACTTCTAATGTAATCCTTCAAACAAACCATTCCTCTCGTACTTATCGCAGTAAAATCTGGTACGGGTGTACCTATTTTAAGCATATCATCTCCTCCTTATAGTTTAATAGTCTCTCGGAATAAACCGAGTGTGTTTTTTCAACACTTTACAAAATTACTTTTGTTTTTATCCTCCCGCTTTTTGCAGGAGGTATTTTTTATTTACGAAGTAAAATTGGAAATTCAAGTTCAAAAAACTTTGTTGAATTTCACAAAAACACTTGACTTTTTGAAATATCCCCAATAATTTCTGTGATTAGGGGGGGATATCTTTGAAACCAGTATTAG
>DAOVRZ010000079.1:0-28517 GCA_030627905.1 Halanaerobiales bacterium | reverse complement strand
TGTACCAAAAAGCACATCGTCAGTGTTATTGTATCTTTGCAGTAAAATCCCCCATACACTGTAAATGAGGCTGGCGAAGGTTATTCTGTGTTCTGTGACAAACATATTTATGCATTTTGTCGCATCTTCATCAAAGGTATGTACATAAGATTTTGTAGTTTGGGTGTTCTTTTGAATTTCTCTACTATCTTTGTTTTCCAATAAAACAGGAAGTTCTGTTTTAGTATCAAAATCCTCTAAATAGTTGACCCAATACTTTTTTTGATGATCTTTATTCTGGAGTTGGAGCCATTTTATAAACTCGTTAAATCTGTTTTTTTGCGAATTTATGGGGTGCTGGCCCTTATATAAAGCAGCATAAGTTTGAAACAATTCTTTGAGTATAATCCCATTACTCCAACCGTCATATAAAATATGGTGATTACTAATAATCATCATATTTTCATTGGAGCTAAGTTTAACCAAAGTTACCCTAAAAGGTTCCTTGCTTATGTCAATTTGATTATGTTGATCCTGTTCCTGAATCTCATAAATCTTTTGCTCTTTTTCAGAGTCAGTTAAATTTGATAAATCATGAATTCTAAGAGGTACTTCATACGTTTTTAAAATAATCTGAACTGGTTTTTGAAGTTTCTCCCATCTAAAAATTGTTCTCAGCATCTCATTAGCTTCAATGACATAATTCCAGGCTTTTCTCATAACTTCCATTTTTATCTTTCCACGAATTTTCAAGCATAATTGCTCGAAATAATAATTTTCTATGTCATGCAAGTAGTGAAAAAGCATACCTTCTTGCATAGGAGTTAATGAAAGTATATTTTGTACATTTTGATTATCAATTTTTTTGTGCCCAGTTTGCATAGACTTTCTCCCTTCCTTCCTCACTTTAAAGAAATAGAAAATAAGTTTATTACTAAATTTCAGCACATCGTCACTATAATAATTATTATTACAATACTCGTAGTTAATAATAAGATTCGTTAAATATTGCTTTTCTTCCTGCCCAAAATCCTAAAAAATGCAATTATATTAAAACTTATTACTAACTGTTATCTATTATTTATGCTTTTCTAGGACTATTAAAAAGGATTGCGTTATCGCAATCCTTTTTAATAGTCAATAAATTCAATTGATTAACCCCTGATGATCAGATCATCGTCATCATCAGATGTGTGTTCCTCACATCCTAAAATCTTCCTAATAAATCGGATATATTCCCCTACAATATATTCAATTGTTGATGGTTTATACAAACCTATGAGATAGGTACAAACTACTTCGATCCCATTAGCATATTCCGTTAGGTAAAACATGATATCAAATTTAACATCCTGAACCTTTTCAATATGATGCGATCCTGTGTCTTCGACAGTCTCAAGATGGCTCTGGCCTATATTGAGCAAATTGAAAAATACCTGGATTTTTGGATATTTAATCTTCAATTCATCCGTAATCAATTCAAGTGGATAATCCTGATATTCAAGAGCTTTCAGGGTATCCTTATGGATCATGTCCAACATTTCTTCAAAGGATGTCTGAGAACGTACACTGTTTATCAGTACAATCGTGTTAATGAAGAATCCGATCACATTGCTTAAATTTTGATGTTGCCTTCCCATGCTTGGAACGCCGATGGCGATCTCCTCCTGTCCAGTCAGGTCTGCTAAGAACATTTTTAGCATTGTAATCGTCACAATGAAAAGACTAGTATTATAGTTGCTTACTGCCGCTTTTAGCTGATCTTTGATCTTTTCTGGAATGAAGATTCGATAACCAGCACTCTTTCTATTCTCCAGCAACCCTGAGGGGTAATCTTCTGGTAAGTTTAGAACTGGAAATCCTCTGCTTAATTTGTTCATCCAGTATTCTCTTGCTTGCTGGTTTTTATTTTGATCAGCGATCAGACGATTTTGCCAAACTGCATAATCTTTATATTGTACCGTCAGCGGTGCTAGTTCGCATTCCTTACCTTCCTTATATGCGTGATAGAGCAGATAAAACTCTTCTTTTAAGATTTCTATAGACCACCCATCAGAGATAATGTGGTGCATGCAAAATACAATATCAAATTGATTCTGCGAAAATTTAACCAGGCCAGCCCGTAACAATGAATTTTCTACTATGTTAAAAGGTTCCTCTGTTAGTTTTTCGTAGATGGACTCACACTCGGAAGATCGCTCTTTTTCGTTCAAGTTAAGCAGGTCAAAGATCTGAAGTTTGAAGCAGTCTCTAAAGTTAATTACCTGTACTGGACTCCCCTCGACCACTTTGAATTGGGTACGTAGGCTTTCATGACGGTTAACAAGTTGATCAAAGACTCTGGTAATGATTGCTTCATCGACTTCTTCATTAAAGGTAATTCGCCCGGCCATGTTATATGCCCTGTTCGCCGGTTCAAGTTGGCTGACAATCCACAAACGTTTCTGATTGTAGGAAAGCTCGTAATGCTTTTGCTCTGGCATTTTCTCGATTGCACTGAATGTCGAAATTTCTTTACTTTGGATAAGTTTACTTAGTTCCTTAATGGTTGGCGCTGTAAAGATATCCTGTAAACTGATTTGGATATTAAATTCTTTATGCACAAGATTGACAACCTGAACAGCTTTTAATGAATGACCCCCCATTTCAAAGAAATTATAGTTGATACCGATTTCTTCGATCATCAGCAATTTTTGCCAGATGGTAATCAGTTTTTCTTCTATCTCATTGGTGGGTGCGACATACTCTACTTCTGTATCAATTCCACCTTCTGGCTTTGGCAGCGCTCGCCGATCTATCTTGCCATTGTGGGTAAACGGTATCCTTTCAATCTGCATAAAGTGGGATGGGATCATGTAGTCAGGCAGTTCCTGAACTAGATGTGTTCGCAATTCTGATATAGTAAGTTCACGTTCCGCAACGATATAGGCACAAAGATATTTATTTCCACTAGAATCCACTCTATCTACTACAAATACTCCATCTACACTTTCGTGCTTTAGCAATTGCTGTTCGATCTCGCCAAGTTCAATTCTGTATCCCCTGATCTTCACCTGGTTGTCAATCCTACCGAGGAAAGTGATATTTCCATCAGACTGCCAGCATGCCAGATCACCAGTCCGATAGATTCTCTCACCAAGTAACCATGGATTTGGCACAAACTTCTCTGCAGTCAATTCAGGTAGATTCAGATATCCCCTTGTTAAGCCAACTCCTGATATACATAGTTCACCAGGTACGCCTACTGGAGTGAGATCATTATTTTTATCCAGAATGTAGACCCTGGTATTGGCGATCGGCTTTCCAATGGTCGATTTTCTCCTCACACATTTCGCAACAATAGCATCAACTGTTCCCTCAGTAGGTCCATAGTGATTGGTTAATTGATATCCTAGAGATAAGATATGATCTTTTACAGTATCATCCAATTTATCTCCACCAACAATAACAGTGTCCAAGCTTTCCAGTTTTTCACTTTGACCCAGAATCTCTTGTAACGTTATTGGAACAAACTGGGCGAAATTTATCTGATTCTCCTGCACAAATTCGATAAATCCCTGTGTATCTAGGGCCAACTCTTTTCGAATAATAAAAACCGTTGCTCCATAGATTAGTGGTGGGAAGATTTCCACTACCGCTGTATCAAATGAAACATTAGACATATGGAGTATATTTTTGCCCAGACACAGTTTAAACATTTCATAATAGTATTTTGATAGACTTACGACACCTTGATGTTCAATCATGACTCCTTTGGGTTTTCCAGTAGATCCAGAAGTGTACATTACATATACTAGATCATCTGGTTTATTGATGTTAATCAGGTTATATCCGTCTCCTTTGTAGTTTGTTCTATTAGATAAGTCGATCACTTCTCCTTTGAATTCAATTCGATCAGCGAAATCCTCGTGTGTCAGTAAGATCCGAGTTTTACTATCTTCTAGCATGTATATGATTCGTTCAACCGGGTAATCGAGATCGATCGGCATATATGCTCCACCAGATTTCAACACACCCAAGATAGCTATCACCATATCTATAGAGCGTTCAGCCATTATAGCAATAATTTCATCTCTCTTAACACCAAATCCCCTCAAACGATAAGCAAGCTGATTGGCCCTGGTATTCAATTCCTTATAAGTCAACTTCTCTTCAGCAAAGACTAAAGCGATAGCGTTTGGAGTCTTTTCCACCTGTTCTGCAAATAATTCATGTATTGTTTTATCTTTTGCATACTCCATTTTAGTAGTGTTAAATTCACTTAAAAGTTGTCTCCTCTCAATCCCAGAAAGCATGTTTATTTCTGCTAAGCTTACCTCAGGATTTTTGGTTATTTCTCTTAATATATTAATGAAGTGACTAGAGAGTCTTTCCATCGTTTCTTTTTTAAATAAGTCGGTACAGTATTCTATACTAAGCCACATCCTATTTGTTTCATCTATAACTTCTAAAGTTATATCAAACTTAGATATGTTATTCTCAAGGGTGTGCGGAATAAATCGTAAACCATCTATTTCAATCACACTACGACGAATGGCATCCTGGAATGAAAAAACTACATTAAATAATGGATTTCTGCTTAAATCTCTATGCAAATTAAGTTTTTTCGCGTGCGCGCGTACCAATTCTTCAAACTGATAGTCCTGATTATCAAACGCGAGTAATGTATTATCCTTAACTTCAGTCAAAAACTCCCTAAAGGTCTTACTGCTACATGGTACGTTTCTTAAAGCCAGCATATTTACAAACATCCCTATGATATTTTCCAAATCAGCATGACGCCTACCAGCAATAGGTGAACCAATGACAATATCCTCTTGCCCTGTATATTTGGAGAGCAAAACATTATATGCTGTAAGTAGTACCATGTATAGAGTTGAACCTGTTTGTATCGCAAGTTCCCTCAACTTCACGATTAACTCTCCATCTATTTCCGCCTCAATGTTCTCTCCTCTAAAACTTTGAATTGATGGACGCGGATAATCGGTAGACATGTTGAGTATTGGGATCTCGTCAGCAAAAATACCCAACCAGTATTTTTCCTGGCTTTCGATTATATCCGTTTTTAACAATTCATTCTGCCATACAGCGAAATCTTTGTATTGAACCTTAAGTTTAGGCAAATTTATACCCTGATATAAGGCGATAAATTCCTTCACCAAATTGTCTATGGATACACCATCAGAGATAATGTGGTGCATGTCAAAGAACATAATATATCTGTCCTTTGATTTGGCAAGCCTAACTCGTAAAAGAGGTGCTATACTTAAGTCAAAGGGACGTACAAACTCGCTTAACATCTCCTGTACACTACCTTCACAGACTTCAATAAAGCTGATTGTAAAATCAATTTCTTTCTGAATCTTTTGGACAACTTCACCATTCAGCATCTCAAACGATGTTCGTAGCGTTTCGTGTCTCTCTACTAGTTGTTTGAATACCTGCTCGAATTTCTCCCGATTTAGATCACCTTCGATCATGATTACTCCGGGCATGTTATAACTTACGCCGACGCCCTTAAACTGGCCCTGTACGTATAACCTTTTTTGAGCAGAAGAAGCAGGGTAATAATCTTGAGGGTAATCTTCTGGAAGGTCATCCCCCATAGAATAATATCTAGCCACCTCTATAGGTTGGATCGACAAGAAAAGATTTTCTTCTGCCCCTGCAATAAATTCTGCAAGATTTTTTATAGTAGGTCGCTGAAAGACTTCACGTAAAGGTAGCTCAACGTTCAACTCCTTGTGAATTTTTGATGCAAGAATTATGGCCTTTAAAGAATGTCCTCCTAACTCGAAAAAATTATCGTGAATCCCTATTTTTTCTACACCTAAAACCTCAACCCAGATGGAAGCAAGTTTTTCTTCAATTTCATTTCCTGGTGCTTCATATTCTACTCCTGTTAAGATCGTTACTTCTGGCTCTGGTAGAGCTTTTCGATCAACTTTTCCATTTTTATTTAGAGGCATCTTGTCTAGTTGAATGAAATAGGATGGGATCATGTAATCTGGAAGATTCTTCGACAAATGTTGTCTCAGTTCTTTGACAGTTAATTCCTTACTTGCGACTACATAAGCACATAAATACCGGATTCTATTTTCATCCTGACGATCAATCACAACTGCTTCTTCAATAACTTCGTAATTAACTAACTTACTTTCAATCTCTCCTATCTCAATTCTATAGCCGCGAATTTTCACCTGATGGTCAATCCTCCCTAAAAATTCGATATTTCCATCAGGAAGCCACTTTGCAAGATCGCCTGACCTGTACATTCTTTCTTTTAAATTCCATGGGTCGACAATAAACCGTTCTGCAGTAAAATGGGTATTATTCAGATACTCTCTTGCCAAACCTACTCCTGAGATATACAATTCTCCCGGAATTCCTATAGCAACTGGATTTTGAGCTTGATCCAGGATATAAATTCGATCGTTGGAGATTGGTTTACCAATCGGAGCATACACACTTTCAATTGGTGATTTAATCTCATATTCGGTGCAATGAATTGTCGCTTCTGATGGGCCATATACATTAACAAATCTTGGCCTTAACACAGCATGATCTGAACCGAAGAGATCAAAATATTTTTTCACAAGTTGACGACTTAATGCTTCTCCACCAACCAGGAGGTATTTGAGTGATCTTATTTTCTCCTTTCCCAATTCCGCAGTTACATTGAAAACTTCGTTTAAAAGCACAGGCACAAATTTTGCCATCGTTACATTTTCCCGTGCAATAGTCTCTACAATCTCCCGTGGGTTCTTCTCCCCATTCTGAACCAACAAACAGCATCTTGAACCATTGAAGAACCACCAGAAGATCTCTCTTACTGATGCATCAAAAGTATAGACTGTACACTGTAAAATCGTATCAGTATGATTAAGGGGGTATTGTTTCTGCAAATGAGTTATAGTATTAATCACTGAGCGATGTTCTATGACTACACCTTTAGGTTTCCCCGTTGAACCTGATGTGTAGATTACGTATGCTAAACTTTCTGGTTTGTTGATACTTTCTAAATTTTCTCCATTCGCTGCATATACTTTTTCGTCTTCAATATCTATTATCTCTGCATTAAATGTTACTTTATCGACATGTTTGCTTTGAGTTAAAACTAGATCGCTTTTACTATCACTAAGCATATACTTGATCCGATCCTCTGGGTACTCTGGAGAAATCGGTAAATAGGCTCCTCCTGACTTCAAGATTCCCAGGATTCCAATCATCATCATAAGCGAACGGTCTACTAAAATTCCTACAATACTATCTGATTTAACTCCCTTTTCCCTTAAATTCCTTGCTAACCGATTTATTTTTTCATTTAACTCTCTATAGGTTAATTTCTGTTCTTTATATACTACTGCAATATAGTTTGGTATCTTTTCCACCTGTTCTTCAAAAATCTGATGGATTATTGAATTTTTCGGGAAATCTGCATCTGTGTTATTAAACTCATAAAGAGTCTGATGTTTTTCTTCTTCTGTAAGCATTATGATTTCATTTAATCGAATATTTGTATTTGCTGTTACTTCTCTATAGATGTTTCTTAAGTGTAATATCATCCTTTCAACCGTTTCCCGCTTGAATAGCTTGATATTATATGAAAGATTTAAAGTTATTTCTTCATCTTTTTCTATTGCTGCTATAGAAATATCAAATTTAGATATTCGATGATTGTAGTTATAAGATTTCAATTCTAAATTCTCAATTCTTAACTCTTCATTATTAAAGTTTTGCATTGAAAACATTACATCAAAAAGTGGATTTCTACTTAAGTCTCTTGGAATAAGAGTTCTTTGGATGTTTAATCTGTTTACCAACTCCTCAAATTGGTAATCTTGATTTTCATAGGCCTTTAATGCATTTTCACTGACTTCACTTAAGAATTTTTCATAAGTTTTACTTCCTTCTGGTTTGTTTCTCATGGCAAGCGTGTTGACAAACATCCCTATAATATTTTCAAGATCAGCATGCGGCCGGCCTGCGATTGGACTTCCTACAACAATGTCATTCTGTCCACTGTATTTGGCTAACAGGATATTAACCCCGGACAAAAGCACCATATACATTGTCCTGTTAGTTTTTTTGATAATTCTTTTAAGACCATTTGTAAGTTCCCGATTAAATGTAAAAAAGATTGTATCTCCTTCAAAACTTTGAACCTTTGGTCTTCTCGAAACAGCAGTTACATCTCCAACATTCGTTGAAAAGTAATCTGTTGGCAGGTTTAATACTGAAATTTCATCACTAAATTGATTTAACCAATACTCTTCCTGGTTCTTTAGTACACCCGATTGTAATAGTTTATTTTGCCATATTGCATAATCTTTGTATTGAATTCTTAGTTTACTTGTTTTTTTACCTTCATACAGGCTTATAAATTCATTAACAAGGATTCCCATAGATACTCCATCAGATATAATGTGGTGAATATCAAACATTAACAAGTATCTAACTTCTCTGAATTTTGTAACCCTGACTCTAAATAAGGGTGCTTCACATAAATCAAACGGTCTTATAAATTCTTTGACTTCATTGTTTATTATTTTTTTTGAAAGTTGATCCGTTTTTTCGATATACTCTACGTTAAAATCTATTTCGTTATGGATTCTTTGCAATATATTATTATCCTGAGTTACAAAACTTGTTCTTAATACCTGATGTTTTTCAGTTAATACTTTAAAAATTTTTTCTAATCGAGCTATATCTAAATCTCCTTCAATAGTAAATATGACTGGAATGTTGTAACCTGTACTCTTTACATCAAATTGCTGCAAGAGATACATCCTCTTTTGCGCAGATGATAACTCATAGTATCCTAAAGGATAACACCTCTCTGAATAATATTCCGTCTCTTCTACAGGATGTATAGACGAATAGATATTTTGCTCGGATTGATTGACATAAGCTGCTAGTTCTTTAATTGTTGGCCTCTTAAAGACTTCCCGTAATGGGATTACTACGTTTAAGCTCTTGTGGATTTTTGACACAAGAATTGTCGCCTTTAAAGAATGCCCTCCTAGTTCGAAAAAGTTATTATTGATACCTATTTCTTTCATTCCTAAAACTTCAGCCCAAATACTAACAAGTCTTTCTTCTAGTTCATTTCTCGGTGCTTCATATTCTTCACTAATCAAGATAGTGCTTTCAAGTTTTGGTAATGCATTGCGATCAATCTTCTTATTTCTATTTAAGGGCATCCTGTCAAGTTGGAGAAAATAAGATGGTATCATATAATCTGGAAGGTTCTGAGTTAAATATTTCCTGATCTCGCTAACAGTAATTATTTTGTACGCTACGAAATAAGCACATAAATATTTGTTACCATTTTCATCCTCCTGGTCAATTACGATTGCTTCTTTAATCTCATCATGCTGTAATAAACGGTTTTCGATTTCTCCAAGCTCAATTCTAAAGCCTCTGATCTTTACCTGATGATCTATCCTGCCTAAAAACTCAATGTTACCATCGGGCAACCACCTCACCAAATCACCTGTTCGATACATTTTCTCTCCAGATACAAATAAATTTTGTTGAAGCAGGTTAATCTTAAAAGGATTTTGGATAAATTTTTCTGCTGTAAGTTCTGGTTTATTCAAGTATCCTCTAGAAAGTCCATCTCCACCAACCCATAATTCACCATATACTCCAATTGGACACAACTGACTATATTTATCAACGATATATGCTGTAGAATTACTGATTGGTTTACCAATCGGAATCGTTGTAGAATACTCTTTATCAACAATGAAACAGGTTGAGAATGTTGTATTTTCTGTTGGCCCATATCCATTTACTACTTTCAAACCCCAACATTCATTTCTTACTTTATTCACATGCTTAGGAGAGAGTACATCTCCTCCTGCTAAAAGATATTTAAGTTCTTTAAACATCTGAGGTCTATCTTCTACCACTAAGTGAAACAAGGGTGCAGTGAGCCATAAGATACTTATTTTTTTGCTAACTATGTAATTTTCCATAGCCTCTGCGCTCAGAATTAAATCTTTCACACCCAAATGTAGTTCCAGACCATTTAGTAATGCTCCCCAAATTTCAAATGTAGATGCGTCAAAGGCTAGAGTTCCTGTTTGTAGAATTTTATCTCCTTGCTCAAATTTAATATAGCTTTGATTTTTAATCAGCCTTACAACACTTCTGTGTTCTACCATCACTCCTTTCGGCTTTCCAGTAGAACCTGATGTATAAATGACATAAGCTAGGCTTTCTGGTTTATTTATGTTTTTGATATTTTGGATGCTTTCGGTATTTACATCCCACTTTTCTCTACTAGTGATTGAAGATGTTTCGTCCAAAATATTTATAATCGTACACGGATAATCTACATTTTTTATCAAATTTCCTGGGGTAAGGACTAAACCTACAGAACAATCTTCTAGCATTAGTTTCATACGCTCTTCTGGATACTCTGGATCAATTGGTAAATATGCTCCACCAGCTTTGAGAATGGCAAGAACCCCTACCACCATATCAAGTAATCGTTCTGCTAATATTCCTACTATTGTATCATCTTTTACTCCTTTTTCTCTTAACATACCGGCTAGATGATTCGCTCTTTCATTCAATTCTCTATATATAAACTTCTTTTCTGCAAAAACTACTGCAATCTGATCTGGTTGATTTCTCACTTGTTCCTCAAAAAGTTCATGGATAGTTTTACCCCTGGGGTAATCCACATAAGTGTCATTAAACTCATAAAGAATCTGTTCTTTTTCTGCTTCAGTAAGCAGATCAATCTCACATAACTGTACCTTCGGGTTGGCTACTAGTACTTTGAGGATGTTCCTAAAATGTGAAATCATTCTTTCAATAGTTTCTCTTTTAAATAGTTTAGTACTGTATTCAAAATCTACCTTTATATCATCAACTACTTCAATTGCTAAAACTGTCAAATCAAATTTTGATCTTTTAGATTCATAATTATATGGTGAAAATTTTAGCCCTTTAACACTGAATTCACCACTTTCAGTATTTTGCATCTGAGTATTTTGAAGAACAAACATCACATCAAAAAGTGGATTTCTATGTAAATCATTTAGGATTAAATCTCCTCTTAAGTTTAACTTCTCTACTAACTCTTCAAATTGATACTCCTGGTTTTCATAAGCCTCTAAAGCATTAGCTTTTACTTCTTTGAGAAAATCTTCGTAAATCTTATTCCCTTCAGGCTTGTTTCTCATAGCAAGAGTATTAACAAACATACCAATGATCTTTTCCAGATCTACATGTGGCCTGCCTGCAATGGGACTTCCTATGACTATGTCTTCTTGTCCACTGTATTTTGATAATAAGATATTTACTGCTGATAAAAGCATCATGTACAATGTACTGCCTGTTACTCTTGTGACTCTATTTAAATCCTTTGTGAGTTTCTGACCTAATGTAAAGCTTATCGTATCTCCTTTAAGACTTTGTGTAGAATAAGAAGTTAAATAATAATCTGTTGGTAAATTTAAAACAGGCAGTTCGTCACTAAACCTATTAGTCCAGTATTTTTCTTGTTTTTTGATCATGTCTGATTTTAAACGTTTGTTTTGCCATTCTGCGAAATCCTTGTATTGGATCCTTAGTCCATCCAATTCCCTGTTTTCATAAATTTTACCAAAATCATACATAAAATTGTCCATGGAAGTACCATCTGATATAATGTGGTGCATATCAAACATTAGAATGTGCTTGTATTTAGTTAATTTTATAATTTTAATCTTAAACAAAGGTGCTTTATTTAAATCAAAAGGTCTAACAAATTCTCTTACCAATTCTCCAACCACATTTTCTCTCTCGTCTACAAGTATTAATTCGGAATTTTCTTCTAAATTAATATCTAAGAACTCTACTTGGAATTCATCTTCTACGCTCTCTTGAGAATTCACTCTCTGGACAATTTTCTCTTCAATAATATCAAAGGATGTTCGTAAGGTTTCATGTCTTTGAATAAGTTTAATGAAAACTTTTTCGATTTGATTTAGATTCAAATTTCCTTCAACCTCAAAGATACCCGTCATATTATAACCAGTGCTTTGTAAATCAAGTTGTTGTAACATATACATTCTCTTTTGCGCTGAAGATGCATCGTAATAGGACTTCTCTACCACTTTTTCTATGGATTCATATGCTGTTTTTGTTGTACTTTGAATGAATTTACTAATTCCTTTGATAGTTAGTGTTTTAAAAATTTCGTTTAATGGTACTTCTATATTCATTTCTTTATGAATTTTCGCTACCAATGTTGTTGCTTTTAAAGAATGCCCTCCTAATTCAAAAAAGTTATCATTGATACCAATTTTAGCTATGCCCAATCCCTCACCTAAGACCTCTTTCCATATTTCTACCAACTTTTCTTCTATTTCATTTTGCGGAGGTTCGTATTCAGTTGTCACAACGATGTTCCCTTCAGGTTTAGGAAGTGCTTTACGGTCAATCTTACCATTTGTATTTAGTGGCATTTTTTCTAATTGAACAAAATATGATGGGATCATGTATTGTGGTAAACTCTCTAATAAAAAAGTTCTCAATTCCTTTGGAGTCAACTCTCTAGGAGTTAATTCGCCTGTTATTACTTCTCTATTTAATACTACATATGCACATAAATATTTAGCTCCATTTTTATCTTCTTGATCTATTACAATTGCATCTTTAATTTTTTCATACTTTAATAACTGGTTTTGTATTTCTCCAGGTTCAATTCTATAACCACGTATTTTTACTTGATGATCTAATCTTCCTAAAAATTCTAAATTTCCATCAGTTAACCACCTTGCTAAGTCTCCTGTCTTATACATTTTCTTTTCAGGAATAAATGGATTTGGCACAAACTTTTCTTCCGTCAAAGTTTGTCTGTTTAGATAGCCTTCTGCTAAGCCATCTCCTGATATACAAAGTTCTCCAAAGACACCTACTGGTAAAAGATTGGAATATTGATCTAATATGTATATCTGCGTATTAGCTAAAGGTTTGCCTATAGGAAGATTTCCACCTATAGAAACTATTTTTTCATATTTAAAAAACGTCGAACAAATAGTTGTTTCTGTAGGACCATAGCCGTTTAAAATTTGCATATCATTATTTAAAACTATGTAGTTTTCTAATAAATCATCCTTTATTGGCTCTATCCCTACTAGCATTTTATTAAGTTTTACCTTTTCCTTACTCAAAAACTTATAAAGTTCTTTTAATAAAGTCGGTAGAACTAAAACAAAAGTTATATTTTTTTCCATTATAATTTTTGCAAGTTTATGAATATCTGGTATAATTTCATTATTAAATAGTATTAAAGTAGCTCCAAAGGTAAGAGGCATGAATATCTCAACTACACTTGCATCAAAGGAAATATTTGCCATACTGAGGCATCTATCACCTATACCTACATTTCCTCTATAGCTACTGTAAATACTATATAAATAATTATTCAAGGCTTTATGGGATACCATAACCCCCTTGGGCTTTCCAGTAGAGCCAGAAGTATATATGATATACGCCAAACCATGCGGATTCTTAAGCTGGTCTAAGTTTATACCTACATTTGTGTATATTTTTTCGTCTTCTAATGCAAAAATTTGACCTTTAAATGGAGCTTTATTTTTCAAGTATTCATGTGTCAATAAAATATCCGCCCCACTATCTTCAAGCATATATTTAACCCGTTCCTCAGGGTAGTTAGGATTGATTGGTAAATAAGCTCCTCCTGCTTTAAGTATCCCAAATATCCCTACCAACATCTCAAGTGAACGATCTACTAATATTCCAACAATGCTATCTGCATTCACTCCATTTTCTCTTAAGGTTCTTGCTAACCTATTTGCTTTTTCATTTAACTCTCTATAGATTAATTTCTGACCTTCATATACTACTGCTATATTATTTGGTATGTTTTCCACTTGTTCTTGAAATAACTCATGTATTGTTTTATCTTTTGGGTAATCTGCATAGGTGTTATTAAATTCAAATAAAATTTTATCTTTTTCTTCTCTTGAAAGTATATCAATCTGGGACAATTTTTTGTTAGGCTTTTCTATAACATAAGTAAGGATATTGGAAAAATGTTCTGGCAATCTTTGGATTAGCTGTTCATCAAACTTCAGTGTATTATATATTAATTGGATAGTTATATGGTCATTCATTTCTACTGCTAAAGTCAAATCAAAATTCGTCGATTCAAACATCGAATAAGATTCAATCACCAAGACGTTATTTTTTTGGTTCAATTGTTTATCCAGAGGATAGTTTTCAATAACAACGATAGAGTCAAAGAGAGATTCTTGCGGATCGTTAGCACTACAGGATTTGATATCTACCAATGGAACATTTTCATATGCTGTTCTTTCCTTTAATACATAATCAATATCCTGCAAAAGTGCTAATATACCTTCCTTTGAATTTGCCTTTGCGCGCACTCTAAGTGGAATTGTATTTATAAATAATCCTACCATATCCTCCAGCCCTTTTACTGTTGCATTTCTACCTGATACAGTTGTCCCAAAAACCACATCATCCGTATTATTGTATCTTTGTAGCAAAATACCCCATACTGTATATAATAAAGCTGCAGCAGTAATTCTATTTTTTCTCCCAAAATTGTTTATACCGTTTTTTAAATCTGCATCCAATGCAAAGGTATAACGTCCTGTTACTACTTGAGTAGTTTGACATTTTGTTGATCCAGGTAACATTGTTTTAGTATCAAAACCCTCTAAATACTGTGTCCAATATTTTTTCTGTTCATCTTTATCCTGATATTGAAGCCACTTTACAAATTCTTTAAATGTATTTTTCTTAAGCTTATCCAACATAATACCCTCATATAAGGCATTATAAGCTTGAAAAAACTCTTTGAGTATAATGCCAGTACTCCAGCCATCATACAAAATATGATGATTGCTTATGATCATTACACAATTATTAACACTAAGCAATATCAATGTTATTCTAAAGGGTTCCAAACTAATATCAATTTTTTCCTTAAGATCCTTTTCTTTGATCTGGTCAACCTTTTGCTTCTTTTCCAGATCAGTTAGATTTGATAGGTCAAATATTATAATGGGTGTCTCAAAAGTTTTCAGGATAATTTGCACAGGTTTATGGAGTTTTTTCCACCTAAAAACGTTTCTTAATATCTCGTTGGCTTCAATCACATAGTCCCATGCTTTTTTCACCAGTTCAATCTTTATATTTCCCTGAAGTTTTATAAATAACTGCTCAAAGTAGTAATCATTTTCTGGATGATGTAAGTAATGAAATAACATACCTTCTTGTAGCGGAGTTAATGATAGCATATCCTGAACATTTTGGTTTTCAATTTTTTTGTCTTTAACGGACATGGCAATTCTCCTTTCCTTAAAGCAGATGTAATAACTACGTTATTACATCTTAAGTTTAACGACTTCAGAAGGAGCTTTATACTCCCACTGAAGTTTTGAGAGTCCTCTGGTATTGATATCTCCACCTATAGAGTAGGTGGTCTTCCCCTTCTGAATTGTCGTTAAATCCTTCACTCCAAACAATGAGAACCCGCGAATTGACACGAGTTCTCAAGTTTTAGTTTACCTATCACTCATAGCATTTCCAGATTTACTCCTCTATAGCTCTCTTAAAAGCCTTTGCAAGTCCTTCCACATATGGATAAGCGAAAATCGATTCATGCCCACCTGGAATCTCGACAAACCAAACCTTGCCATAGGTTTGCTTTTTCCAGTCTTCTGGAGTGTACCTTACCAAATTATTTTCCTCAGCCTTTATTATATATGTGTCAGTACTTATGATATATTTCAGCGAATAGCCTACTGTGCACAGGTAATTCACATGCTCTCTCACTGTTCTTTCGTTTTTAATTTCACCTTCAATCTGTGACTTCGATTTTTTATAGTCTTCAAGATCTGGCCAATAATCCATCGGATTCATATTTCTCCAAGTTATTAGTTTTCTAACCCATTTTCTTATGAATCTATATGGCTTTGAGACCACTGTCTTCACCCGAATTAACTTTCTCGTTTTATCGGGCATGTAAGCATTCTCATCAATCTGAATCATTCTGTCTATCGGCACATCCTGATCTTCCAGCATCTGTACCATTTTGTAAGCGATCCAGTTTCCATAGCAATAACCGGCAATAATATACGGTCCTTCTGGTTGGATGGTTTTGATTTCACAAATATAGTCTGTAAGCATTTCATCCAGGGTTTCTGGTAATTTTGCTGGCTTAACCACACCTTTTGCCTGGATTCCATATATATTATACTCACCCTCAAGAATTTTGGCTAATTCCTTATACTGATAAACGATTCCTTCCCATGTATGGAGAATAAATACATTTTTCTTCCCTTCTGTCGGTTTATTTAAGCTGATTACACACTCCAAACCCTTAAGTGGATTTTCTATAAACATTGTCTGCGCCATCTCAGCAACAGTTGGCCATAAGAATAACTCACTCATGGAAACTTGCACACCCATTCGTTTACTAATCAAACTAATCACTTTGATGATGTTGATAGAATTTCCACCAATGTCAAAGAAATTATGATTTATGCCGATTCCTTCAATTCCGAGTACTTCATGCCAGATTTGAATCAGCTTTTCCTCAATCTCAGTAGTAGGTGCGACATACTCTACTCCAGAAACCGTACCAGCATTTGGCTCTGGTAGCGCTTTCCTATCGATTTTCCCGTTTGGAGTATAAGGCATCTTCTCTAGCTGAATGAAATGAGTGGGTACCATATAATTTGGAAGTTCTTTGGATAAATGCGCTTTCAGTTCTGGCACTTGAAGTTCTCCCTCTCCTACTATATAGGTACAGAGATATTTTCCACCATTATTATCTTTCTTAGCCACCACTACTGTTTCCTTGACCGCTTCATGCTTTACGAGTTGACTCTCGATTTCTCCTAATTCGATCCTGAAACCTCTAATTTTTACCTGTTCATCGGTTCGTCCTAAAAATTCAATTTCTCCATTTGGCAGCCATTTCACTAAGTCTCCTGTGCGGTACATCTTTTCTCCGCTCACCGATAGTTCCTGCTGATCCTGGAATGGATTAGGCACAAATTTTTCTGCGGTTAATTCGGGCCACTTCCAATACTCCCTCGCAAGGCTATCCCCTACTACACAGAGTTCACCAGGGACTCCAATTGGCTGTAGTTGGTTTGAAGGTCCGAGAATATAAATACCTGTATTTGCTATCGGCTTACCGATCGTTACTTCCGTCGTTTCTGTCAAATCTTTCACTGTCACCCAGATTGTCGTTTCCGTTGGGCCATACATATTGTAAATCCTAGCTTTAGTCACACTCTTTATTTCTTCGAGTAGGTCTTGTGGTAATGCTTCTCCTCCAACCATAATTTCTTTCACATTTTTCAAGCAAGATGCACTTTGATCGTCATTCAATATCATTCTCATCCTGGATGGTGTCATCTGGAGCATATCGATATCGTTGTTCACAATCACCATCTTTAAAGCTTTTGGATCTTTCTGATGCTCATCATTGGCTATGACTACCTTTAATCCTTGTGTCAGAGGTAATAGAGTTTCCAACCCAAAGATGTCGAAGGAGATAGTGGTTAAGGCAAGAATACTCTTATCTGCCGTAAAATTGATTTTGTCAGTTATGCCTTTGATAAAGTTATTAACTGATCTGTGCTCGATCATAACTCCCTTAGGTTTACCAGTAGAACCAGATGTGTAGATTATATAAGCTAAATTTTCTGGAACACTTACTGGCTCGAGGTCAGTTGTTTCCCCTTGATAGATCTCATGATCATCAAGACAAATCGTTTCACAATCCACAACCAATCCACCCTCTTCTAAAACTTTCTTCTGAGTTAAAACAATCTCGGTTTGGCTGTCTTTTAGGATATATTTGATTCTTTCTTGGGGATAATCAAAATCAATAGGCAAATAAGCACCACCTGCTTTTAAAACAGCGAAGATTCCGATAAGCATTTCTACAGAGCGCTTTGTCACAATTGCAACAATACTATCAGGCTTTACTCCCTGTTTTCGTAATCTTCTAGCCAGTTGATTAGCTTTTTCATTGAACTCCTGATAGGTTAATTTTTGCTCCTCAAAGACCAGAGCTGTATTATCTGGCCTCAATTTTACCTTTTCTTCAAAAAGTTCATGTATCATTCGATCTTTCGGATATTCAGCTTTGGTATTGTTGAACTTCTGGAGAATCTGTTCTCTTTCTTCTCTAGAAAGCATATCAATTTCAGCGATCTTTAATTCAGGATTTTCAGTGATTTTTCGCAGTATATTGGTAAAATGTCCTGCAAACTTCTCTATCGTCTCTTGTGTAAATAGTTTCGTGCAGTATTCGATCCCAAAGTTTATTTTATTGTATACCTCCACCGCATTCAAGGTTAAATCCAACTTAGCCACAGTTTGTGGATTGTCGTAAGACGAAAAATGAAGATTTTCAATGCTAGTCTCACTGCTTTCCGTGTTTTGTAAAATAAACATTGTATCAAAGAGTGGGTTCCTGTCTAATTGTCTCTTAACATCTAATCGTTCCACCAGCTGTTCAAACTGATAATCTTGATTTTCATACGCCTTTATTGAATTTGCTTTAACCTCTTTTAAGAACTCATTGAATCGCTTCTCTTTAACAGGATGATTCCGCATAGCAAGAGAATTAATAAAAATACCGATAATATTTTGTAAATCAGCGTGGGATCTTCCGGCAATCGGTGAACCAACCACTATATCTTCTTGACCCGCGTATTTTGATAATAACAGATTATATGCCGCCAACAGCACCATGTATAAAGTTGTCCCAGTATCTCTTGCCAATGCATTTAACTTATCCGACATCTCCCGATCAGCCTCAAAGGTTATAAGGTTTCCGTCAAAACTCTGCATGGCTGAACGCGGATAATCTGTCGATAGGTTTAGCACAGGAATTTCGCCAGCAAAGGTCTCCAACCAGTACTGTTCCTGTTTTTCGATGACTCCTGTTTTAAATATCTCATTCTGCCATGCTGCAAAGTCTTTGTACTGGATTGGAAGGGTTGGTTGCTCAATTCCTGCGTATAAGCTAACAAATTCAGTAATCAAAATCCCTATGGATGTTCCATCTGAGATGATATGGTGCATGTCAAAGAACAACACATGCTTCTCCTCTGCAGTCTTGATAAGGCCTACTCTCAAAAGAGGTGCTTTGTTTAAATTAAAGGGCTGAACAAACTGTTTTACAATTTCAGGCACACTGCTTTCTTCTGCTTCAATATAGGTTACTGTAAAATCAGGATCTGGATGGATAAATTGCACAATCTCTCCTTCGACAATTTTAAAAGATGTTCGCAGCGTTTCATGCCGCTTAATTATTGCTTTCATAGTCTGTTCCAACCGTTGTCTGTCAAGAGTACCCTCAATTTTCATCACTTTCGGCATGTTATAGCTTGTATTGATCTCTTCAAGCTGATTTAAAATAAACATCCTCCTTTGAGCTGATGATACCTCGTAATAATCCTTCTCAGCAATAGGCTGCAGAGATGTATATATGCCCTTTTCGGATTTCTCAATCCTTTCACCCAACTGCCTGATAGTGGGGTATCTAAAGATGTCTCCAAGCAATAACTCTACATTCAATTCTTTGAATATTTTAGACACAAGGATAGTCGCTTTGAGTGAATGTCCCCCAAGACTGAAAAAATCATCGTCGATCCCTATTTTTTCGTCACTCAGGATATCGCTCCAGATCGCTACCAACTTTTCTTCGATCTCGTTACGAGGAGGAATATATTCGATACTATTTCGGATAGCAATCGTCAGATCTGGTAATACCCCTCTATCTACTTTTCCCGTTACCGTCATAGGGATGCTCTCCATCGCCATAAAATAGGAAGGGATCATGTATTCTGGAAGTTCTCTTCCAAGAAATTCTCTTAGTTCCCAGTCGGTGTGTTTGCTATCAGAAACAAAATAAGCACAGAGACAAATATCACCATCTTTATCTTCTCTACCAACCACTACAACTTCTCTAATGGATGGATGGTTTAATAAATGACTTTCTACCTCTCCGGGCTCAATTCTAAAACCCCGCACCTTGACCTGAAAATCCTTTCTCCCGACAAATTCAATATTACCATCCAGCAATAACCTGCCCTGATCACCCGTCCAATACAATCTACCCAATTTAGGGTGAGAGGTAAACACCTTCTTTGTCTGCTCTTCGTTTTTCCAGTAACCCCGAGCAATATGTTCACTTACGATAACGATCTCCCCGATTCGTAACGGGGCAACTTTTTTACCATTTTCACCAACAAGAAGAATTTTCGTCTCATCCAAAGGCTCACCTAAAACGATTTTTTCAAAAGGTATATCCTGATTAATCAACTGTGACGAATTGTAAGAAGACTCTGATTGCCCGTAGAGATTAACAAGGGTTGCGTGGGGAAAAAACTTCTTGTACATAATCACATCATGTTCTCTGATTATTTCTCCTCCGAGAACAATCAAACGAAGATCGGGAAAATCATAACTACCTTGCAAGGTAGTTATAAACCTTCTATAGAAAGTTGGAACAGAATGCCAAATGGTGATTTTTTCATTGTTCAACCATTCCACCAATCTCTCTGGGTTCAAATGCTCTTTAAGATTTAAGGGGTAAAGGGTGGCCCCTTTAAGAAGCCCCCCATAGATATCCATGACTGCTGCATCATGGCCAAAGGTAGAGAATAACGTCAGTCTATCCATTTCTGTTATGGATAGCCTTTTTGCATAATTTTCAATAAAATACAGCACGTTGGTGTGGGTCTGGATAACCCCTTTAGGCTTACCAGTTGAACCTGACGTGTAGAGTAAGTAAGCAATATCATCTTCTCTTCTGTTACTACTCCAATCAAGAGAATTGTCAGCTTCACCTTGTTCATCGATATTTACAATTTTGATCGCATAACTGTTCAAACTGATCAGTTTCTGTGCTTTTTCCATGTTCTTGATGTTTGTCACTAATAGTTTTGCCTCTGAATCCTCAAGCATGTTAAGTAACCGTTTTTCCGGATATGAGGGATCAAAAGGAATATAGATTTTCCCTGCTTTAAGGGCAGCGATGGTGCTCACAATCATATCTGTTCCATGTTCAAACAGTAGAACAATGTTATCACCCTGAATCTTCGCCTCTTTGTATTCATGTAGTATTTTGCATGCAACTTCGTTGGCCCTCTGATCTAATTGTTTATAGGTTAGTGAACTATTTTCTGTTTTCACTGCCAGTTTATCAGAGTTTTTCCTGACCTGCTCTGCAAATCGTTTCACTATCATCAAACTATACCTCCTTCTAGTTCATTTTTTTCATTAACCCTTAGTTATAATAAAGTCATCATCATCAAAATCATCATCATCTGGTTGTTCTTCACACCCTAAAAGTTTTGTAATAAACCGGATATATTCACCAACAATATATTCGATCGTTGTTGGTTTATACAAACCAGTAAGATAGGTACAGAGTAATTCGATTCCATTATCATATTCTGTTAAATAGAACATAATATCAAATTTAACATCCTGAACTTTTTCAATATGATACGATTCTGTATTTTCAACACTCTCCAGATGACTTTCTCCCATATTGAGCAGATTGAAAAATACCTGAATCTTTGGATATTTAATCTTCAATTCATCAGTGATCAATTCAAGTGGGTAATCCTGATACTCAAGAGCCTTAATGGTATCCTCGTGAACCATATCCAACATTTCTTCAAATGATGAGCTTACACGATTAATGAGAACAATCGTATTAATGAAGAATCCGATAACATTATTTAGATTTTGATGCTGTCTTCCCATACTTGGTACGCCAATGGCAATCTCATCCTGTCCTGTCAGATCTGCAAAGAACATTTTTATTGCAGTAGTCATCACGATAAAAAGACTAGTATTATGGTTAATTGCTGTAGCTTTTAGCTGATCTTTAATCATTTCAGGGATGAAGATACGATAACCAGCACTTCTTCTATTCTTCAGTACATCTGATGAGTAATCTTCAGGTAAGTTTAATACTGGAAATCCTCTACTTAATTTGTTCATCCAATATTCTCTTGCTTGTTGATTTTCGTTTTCATCTGCAATCAACTGATTCTGCCATGCTGCAAAATCTTTATATTGTACTGTTAAAGATGCTAACTCAAATTCTTTACCTTCTTTATATGCATTGTAAAGAAGGTAAAACTCTTTCTTTAATATCTCCAAAGACCATCCATCAGAGATAATATGGTGCATGCAAAATACAATATCAAATTGATGCTCAGAAAATTTAACCAAAGCAGCACGTAAAAATGAATTTTCTATCATATTAAATGGTTCAGCTGTTAGTTTTTCGTAGATGGCTTCACGCTCAAAAGATCGTTCATTTTCACTCAAATTAAACAGATCAAAGATTTGAAGCTTAAAGCAGTCCCCGGAGTTAATTACCTGTACTGGACTCCCATCAACGACTTTAAATTGAGTGCGCAGATTTTCATGGCGATTAACCAATTGATCAAAGACCCTGGTAATAATTTCTTCATCTACTTCTTCATTGAAAGTGATTCTTCCAGCCATATTGTAAGCACTGTTTGCAGGTTCAAGTTGACTAATAATCCACAAACGTTTTTGATTATAAGAAAGTTCGTAATACTCCTGCTTTGGCAGTTTCTTAATTGCACTGAAAGTCAGGGTTTCTTTACTTAAGATTAATTTACCAAGTTCTTTAATCGTTGGCGCTGTAAAGATATCCTGTAAACTGATTTGGAAATTTAATTCTTTATGCACAAGATTAACAACCTGAACAGCTTTTAATGAATGACCTCCCATTTCGAAGAAATTGTGGTTAATACCGATTTCTTCGATCATCAGCAATTTTTGCCAGATAGCAATTAATTTTTCTTCGATCTGATTGGTGGGAGGAATATACTCTACTGCAACATCGATTCCTCCTTCTGGATTTGGCAACGCCCGCCGGTCCACCTTACCATTGTGGGTAAGAGGTATGTTTTCAATCTGCATAAAGTGTGATGGGATCATGTAGTCTGGCAGTTTTTGAGCTAGATGTCTCCGCAATTCTGATACAGTAAATTCACGTTCCGCAACGATATAAGCCATGAGATACTTCATTCCATTTGAATCAACTCTATCTACTACAACTACTCCATCTACACTTTCGTGTTTAAGCAGTTGCTGTTCGATTTCGCCAAGTTCGATTCGATACCCCTTGATTTTCACCTGATTGTCAATCCTACCAAGGTAAGTGATATTTCTATCAGACTGCCAACATGCCAGATCGCCAGTCCTATACATTCTCTCACCAGGCAACCATGGATTTGGCACAAACTTCTCTGCAGTCAATTCAGGCCGATTCAAATATCCCCTTGCCAACCCAACTCCAGAAATACATAATTCTCCTGGTACTCCAATCGGAGTGAGATTGTTATCTTTGTCTAGAATATAGACACTAGTATTGGCAACTGGCTTACCTATTGTAGATTTTCCTATTTCACATATCGCAACAGTTGAATGGATCGTCACTTCTGTTGGTCCATAATTATTGGTTAATTGATATCCCTTAGAAAGGGTTTGATCTTTTACAGTATCATCTAACTTATCTCCAGTTGATATCACTGCATTCAAACTTTCGACTTTTTCACTTTGACCCAAAATCTCGTATAGCATCATTGGGACAAATTGGGCAAAATGTATCTGATTTTCTTGTATAAATTCGATAAATCTCTGCCTATCAAGGGCCAATTCTTTGCGAATAACATAGATTGTTGAACCATAAATTAACGATGGAAAGATTTCCACTACTGAAATGTCAAAGGAGACATTGGACATATGGAGGATATTTTTACCCTGATCAAGTTTGTACATTTCATTATAGTAATTTGCAAGACTTACAACACCCTGATGCTCAATCATAACTCCTTTGGGTTTCCCAGTTGAACCAGAAGTATACATTACATATGCCAGATCATGAGGTTTGTTGATATTTATCAAATTCTGCCCATCACCTATGTACACCAATCTGGAAGATAAATCTATAATCTCTCCACTATATTCAATGCGATCAGCATAATTGTTATGTGTAAGTAAAATTCTAGCTTTGCTATCTTCAAGCATGTATGTGATTCGTTCAACTGGATAATCAGGATCTATCGGCATATATGCTCCACCGGCTTTCAATACACTCAAAATACCTATCACCATATCAATAGAACGTTCAGCCATGATACCTATAATTTCATCTCTGTTAACCCTTAAATTCCTCAAATGATGGGCTAGTTGATTCACCTTTTTATTCAATTCTCCATAGGTCAACTTTTCATCAGCAAAAACTATGGCAGTTTTTTGGATAGCTTTTTCTACCTGTTCAACAAACATTTCATGTAAAGTTTTGTCCTTTGCAAACTCCATCTTAGTGTTATTAAATTCCTTTAGAAGTTGTCTCATCTCTGCCTTAGAAAGCATGTTTATTTTTCCTAAGTTTACTTCAGGATTTTTCGTTATCTCTTTTAAAATATTGATAAAGTTATTAGAAAGTCTTTCCATCGTTTCTTTAATAAACAGATCTTCACAGTATTCAAGGGTAAACCACATCCTATTTGATTCTTTTACAGCTTCCATCATCATATCAAACTTAGATACGTTACTTTCAAAGTTGAGCGGAACAAATCGAAAATCATCGGTATCAATCACTGTTTGACGAGTTGTATCCTGCAAAGAAAAAACTACGTCAAATAATGGGTTTCTGCTCAAATCCCTCTGTAAATTAAGTTTTTCCACTAGTTCTTCAAACTGATAGTCCTGATTGTCAAAGGCCTTTATTATATTCTCCCTGACTTCACCCAAAAAGCTCATAAAGGTTTTCCCACTGCAAGGCGTATTCCTTAATGCGACCATGTTTACAAACATCCCGATAATATTTTCCAGATCAGCATGACGCCTACCAGCGATAGGTGAGCCAATGATAATGTCCTCCTGTCTGGTGTATTTGGAGAGCAACACATAATACGCCGCAAAAAGCACCATATATATGGTTGACCCTGTAGATTCCGAAAGTTCTTTCAACCGAGCTGTTAACTCATTGTCTATTTCGAAAATCACCCTATCTCCGCGAAAACTTTGGACTGACTGACGCGGATAGTCGGTTGGCATGTTGAGTAGTGGGATTTCTCCTGCTTGCGAGCATGCAAAAATATCTAACCAATATTTTTCCTGTCTTTTAATTAAATCTGTTTGAAATAGCTCATTTTGCCATGCTGAAAAGTCTTTATATTGGATTCTGAGTTTTGGCAAAGTTCTATCCCTATACAAAGCAATAAACTCACTAATCAACAACTCCATGGATACACCATCAGATATTATGTGGTGCATGTCAAACATTATTACATTTCTATTTTCTGTGATTTTAGCAAGCCGAACCCTTATAAGCGGCGCTTTACCTAAATCAAAGGAACGCACAAATTCTGAAAAAGCATGACTGATTATAGATTTTTCATTTGCATTATCTTCACTTAATTGAATAAAACTAACTTCAAAATTAACTTCGCTGTGGACCTTCTGTATAATTTCGCCATCTATCATGTCAAAGGAAGTACGTAGTGTCTCATGTCTTTGGAGAAGTTGACTAAATACCTTCTCAAATTTTCTTCTATTTAAAGTGCCTTCAACTAATACTGCTCCAGGCATGTTATAGCTTAAGCCAGCACCCTCAAATTGATACTGTAGATACAGTCTTTTTTGTGCTGATGAAGATAGGTAATATTCTTTTTCCTCGACTGGTAGTATGGACGAGTATAGATTTTCTTTTAAACCCGCTATGTATTGTGCAAGCTCTTTTATTGTAGGTCGCTTAAATATTTCACTTAAAGATACCTCAAAGTTCATTTCTTTATGGATTTTGGACACAAGGATTGTTGCCTTTAAAGAATGTCCTCCCAGTTCAAAGAAATTATCTTCTATGCCCACTTTTTCGATAGCTAAAACATTTGCCCAGAGTTCAGCTAGTTTTTCTTCTATCACATTTCTTGGTTTTATATATTCCCGTTGAGATTCATTGTTAAGCTCAAGTTTTGGCAATGCCTTTCGGTTTATTTTGCCATTAGGCAGAGTTGGCATCTTATTCATTTGAACAAAATATGCTGGAACCATATAGTTTGGCAATTTACTCGATAAGTAATTTCTAATCTCAGAGATTTCAATCTCATCTTCTGCAACAAAATATGCTGCTAAATAGCTATTACCATCAGAATTTTTATAGTCTACTACAACTGCCTGTATAATCTCAGGTAGATGCAAAATTTGATTTTCAATCTCACCAGGTTCAACACGGAAACCACGAATCTTAACTTGATGATCAACTCTGCCGATAAACTCAATCTGTCCGTCAGACTTCCATCTTGCCAGATCGCCTGTTCTATAAATTCTTTTCCCAGGTATAAATGGGTCTTCGACAAATTTTTCTGAAGTGAGTTTAGGATTATTTAAATATCCTCTGGCAACTCCTACACCACCAATACAAAGTTCGCCAACAACACCCACTGGTACAAGGTTATTTTGGGTATCAAAAATATAGCATTTTGTATTTGCGATTGGTCTTCCCAGTGACACAGGATTTTCTGAACAGAGGTCAATTGTTGCATCAATGGTTGTCTCGGTTGGCCCATAATTGTTATAAAGTGTATAGCCTTTTTTTAGAACCTCATCTTTGAGCGTTTCACTAAGTCTTTCTCCACCTGAGATAACGATTTCAAGAGAATTGAGTTTGCTTTTCTGTTTAAGAAGCAGTTCTTTTAATGTAAACGGTACCAAATCGATCATCTCAATTTGATTATTTTCAATAAATTGACCAAACTGATCACTATTTGCACGCAGGTCACGATTGATCAGATATACAGTTGCACCATGGGTTAGTGAACCAAAAATCTGTTCAATACTTGGATCAAATGTATAGTTTGTCATCTGCATGACACGCTTGTCTGGTTTAAGATTGAATTGTTGACCATACCAGATCAATACGTTAGTTACATTCCTGTGTTCAATCATAACTCCTTTGGGCATTCCAGAAGAACCTGAAGTGTAGATAATATAAGCAAGGTCTGTTGGTTTATTTATCACAGATAAATTGGTAACATCAGCATTATTAGATTTATCCAAGTAATTTTCTTGATTATCCAAAATTAATACTTGACCTTGGAATTCTAAGTGTTCAACAGAATTATTCTGGCCGATTGATTTGATCATTTCCTTTAATTCTTCCTGTATTAAAAGGATCTCTGCATTTACATCACTTAATATATAGTTAATTCGTTCTAACGGATAATGTGGATCAATTGGAACATAAGCTCCACCAGCTTTTAAGATACTCAAAAGACCAATAACCATTTCAAAAGATGATTCTGTGAGAATTCCAACAATCTGATCAGGTCCAACACCCATCTGACGTAATTTTTTTGCCAGTTGATTAGCTTTTTCATTTAACTCCTGATAGGTCAATTGAAATTCGTTAAATACAACGGCAGTTTCACAAGGAGTTTTTAAGGCCTGTTCTTCAAATAATTCATGTATTGTTTTATCTTTTAGATAATCTGCAGTGGTGTTATTAAATTCATATAGAATCTTCTCTTTTTCTTCTTCTGTAAGCATTTCGATTTCACTTAATTTAATTTTTGTATTTGCCGCTACCACCTTAAGTATGTTTTTAAAGTGTAATATCATTCTTTCTACAGTTTTTTTCTTATATAGCCTTTTACGATATTCAAAATTTAAAATTATTTCTTCATTTACACCAATGGACATAACTTCACTTGCTGATATAGTTAAATCAAATTTTGATATTCTGCTATTGTAATCGTATAATTTTAATTCTAAATTCTCAATTCTCAACTCTTCATTATTAAAGTTTTGCAGCATAAACATTACATCAAATAATGGATTTCTACTTAGATCCCTTTTTAAGTTTAATTTATCCACTAATTCTTCAAATTGATAATCCTGATTTTCATAGGCATTCAATGCATTTTCTTTTACTTTCCTCAAGAATTCTTCATAGGTCTTATTTCCGTGAGGATAGTTTCTCATCGCTAAAGTGTTAACAAACATTCCAATAATTTTCTCAAGATCAGCATGTGGTCTACCTGCTATCGGACTTCCCACTATGATATCTTCCTGTCCACTATATTTGGATAATAATATGTTTATCCCTGATAAAAGCACCATGTATAGTGTACTTCCTGTATCACTTGCGATTCTTTTTAAATTTTTAGTAAGATTCTGATCTAATTTAAATGTAACATGATCCCCTTCAAAGCTTTGTTTAAGTGACCTGGAATAATCTGTTGGTATATTTAGTATCGGTACTTGCCCATCATTCTGAGTGGAGTCACTAAATCTTTCAAACCAGTACTCTTCTTGCTTTTTCATAAGATCTGAATGCAATAGCGTATTTTGCCATTCTGCATAATCCTTATATTGAATCCTTAAACTATCTAACTCTTTGCCTTCATACAGAGAAGCAAATTCTTTTATCAGGATTCCCAGGGAAGTACCATCTG
>DAOVRZ010000028.1:0-49547 GCA_030627905.1 Halanaerobiales bacterium | reverse complement strand
TATGGCTTCGTGTTCTAATAGATTTGACTCTACCTCTCCAATCTCTATTCTATACCCTCTTACCTTTATCTGATGATCTACTCTTCCTATATATTCGATATTGCCATCATTTCGTCGTTTAGCTAAGTCTCCTGATCTATATAGTTTTTCTCCTGGTCTGTACGGATTTTCCATAAAATATTTTTGGCTTAACTCTTCATCTTTCATATAACCTCGTGCTACATTAACTCCACCAATATATAGTTCTCCTACCATTCCGATACCAACTGGTCTCTTATCACCATCTAAAATGTATGTCCGGGTATTACTGATCGTTTTACCTATTAAGATAGAATCTGTTGCTCCGTCTATCTCATATTCTGTACAGTGAATTGTCGTCTCGGTTGGCCCGTATAGATTGCATAATATCTGTTCTTTTGGATATACTCTATAGAATTTTTCTACTACTTGTCGTGATAAGGCTTCTCCACCTACCAGTACATACTTTAATGTATCCAGTCTCTCCTGACGTTTCTCTAATAGATTCAATATCTCACTTAATAAAATCGGTACAAACTTAACTACACTTATTTTACTGTTCTTTATTGCTTCTACGATCTTTGCAGGTTCTTTTTCTTCCCCGGATTTTAATAGATAACATTTTGCTCCACCAAAGAACCACCAGAACAATTCTCTTACCGATGCATCAAAAGTATAGACTGTACTCTGTAAAATTGTATCATTAGCAGTCAAAGGATATCTTCTCTGAAGGTGACTCAATGTGTTCATTACTGAACAATGTTCTATCATTACACCTTTCGGTTTTCCTGTAGAACCCGATGTATATAATACATAAGCTATATCAGTAGGTTTATTGACTACTTCTAAATTTTCCTCTTTATTTAAGTATATCTCTTTATCTGCTAAATCAATTATATCCAGATCCAGATCTAAATCCAGTTTCTTTTGGATATCATTACAAAGTAACCATCTACTATTGCTATTACTCAGCATATACTCTATTCTTACCAAAGGATATTCTTTATCTATTGGCATATATGCTCCACCTGCTTTAAGAATGCCCAATATACCTATCAGCATCTTAAAAGAGCGTTCCACCATTATTCCAACGATCTCTTCTCTTCTTAAACCCTTCTTCCTTAAATGTCTTGCTAACTGATTCGACTTTTGATTTAGTTCAGCATAACTTAAGGTTTTATCTCCATATATTAAGGCAGTATTAGCTGGATTCTTTAATGCTTCTTCTGTAAAAATTTGATACACTGTCATGTTTTCTGGGTAGTCCTGATCAGTTTCGTTGAATTCATAGATCACTTTCTCTTTCTCTGCCGATGACATAATCTCAATCTCAGCTATCTTGGACTCAGGTCTCTCTACTACCACTTTAATTATGTTCAACAAATGTTCAGCTAACCTTTCAACAGTCTCTTTTTTGAATAAATCTGTCCGATACTTAAAGGTAAATAATATATTTTCTGAAGTCGCAGTAACTGTTAAAGAGAGATCAAATTTTACCTGTGTCATCTCTAATTCATACGGAGTAATAGTAACATCTGATAAACTAGTTTCAGTCTGTTCAATATTATGTATATTGAACATTACATCAAATAAAGGATTTCTACTCATATCTCTATCTAGATCTAACTGATCTACCAGCATCTCAAACTGATAATCCTGATTCTCATAAGCATTTAAAGCATTAACCTTTACTTCTTCTAAGAACTCAACAAATGTTTTTTCTCCTGCTGGATAATTTCTCATAACCAGTGTATTGACAAAGATTCCGATAATATTCTCTAAATCTGCATGGGGTCTTCCTGCGATTGGTGATCCAATTATTATATCATCCTGCCCAGAGTATTTAGACAATACAATACTAAAGGTTGCCAATAAGGCCATATACAGGGTAGCACCTTCTTTAAGAATCAAATCATTTAATTTTTCTGTTAATTCTTCGTCTAGACTAAAAGTAGTTTGGTCTCCATTAAAACTCATTATGTTTGGTCTTGGATAATCTGTTGGTAAATTAAGTTTTGGAATCTCACCAGCAAACTGATCCAACCAATATTCTTCCAACTTTTGTCTTTTCTCTGATGCAAATAATTCATTCTGCCAGTCAGCAAAATCCTTATACTGAATTCTTAACGGTATTAATTCTTCTTCGTTATATAGTCGGAAAAATTCATTCACTAATATAGACATTGATATACCATCGGAGATTATATGATGCATATCATATATCAATAAATGCTTTTCTTCTTCGATCTTAATCAAACCGACCCTAAATAGTGAGGCTTTACTTAAATCAAATGGTTTTATAAACTCTTTTACATATTGCTCCGCCAATTTACTTTCCCTGTCTAATTCAATATATTCAACTTTAAACTCTAGACTTTCATGAACCCTTTGTACTGGTTTGCCATCTATAAATTCAAAAGATGTTCTAAATGCTTCATGTCTCTCTATAAGTTTGTCAAAGGTTTTTTCTAACCTCTCTTTACTTAACTCTCCTTTGATTATGACTGCTCCTGGCATATTATAGGAAGTATCTCCATCTTTCATCTGGTCTAAGACAAAGAGTCTCTTCTGGGCCGATGATACTGGATAATAGTCTTTGACTGCCATCAGTTCTATGGCTCTAAAAATACTCATCGCCTTTTCTTTTTGATGACTATTTCTAATATAACTTGCAAGACCTTTGATGTTCGGATTCGTAAAGATTTCTGTTAACGGTACTTCCACATTCAATTCTTTAAAAATCCTTCCAATTAAAAGAATTGCTAGTAAAGACTGACCACCCAAATTAAAGAAATTATCCATAATTCCTATCTTTTCAACGCCTAATAAATCTGACCAAACAGAGACTAATCTTCTTTCCAATTCATCAGTAGGAGGAATATATTCGCTTTTACTTATATTGCTTAAATCCGGAGAAGGTAATGATTTACGATTAATCTTTCCGTTAACAGTCAAAGGTAATTCTTTCAATTCAACAAAGTAGGTAGGAATCATATATTCAGGCATCTTTTTCGCCAGATATTCTTTAATATCATCTAAAACCATCTCTTTTTCTAAAACTATATAGGCACATAAATATTTACCCACCGTTAAATCTTCCCGATCAATCACAACTGTTTCTTTAATGTTAGAATGTTGTAACAACTGAGCTTCGATTTCACCTGGTTCAATCCGATAACCTCTAATTTTGACCTGATGATCTATTCTTCCGACAAATTGTATTTCTCCACAATCTAGCCATCTGGCCAAATCCCCAGTTCTATATATCCTTTGATCAGGGTTGAATGGGTTTTTCAAAAACTTTTCTTCAGTAAGTTTTTGCTTATTTAAATATCCTCTAGTTACCCCATTACCAGCAATATATACTTCTCCCGCCACTCCAATCGGAACTGGGTGATAATTGTTGTCCAGAATGTAAATTTGAGTATTTGTTAATGGTTTACCAATCGGAACATTTCTTCCTTCAGATTGATGACTTTTATAAATATGTGCTGAAGCCCAGATGGTTGTTTCTGTTGGTCCATAACCATTTACTATTTTTATTGCTTTATTTATTTCCAAATAATCTTCCAATACAAAATCTTTAATAGGCTCAACCCCTACCAACAGCTTATTTAAAGTTACATTTTCTCCTCTAGCCTTTAAAAGTGTAGCTAATTCTTTTAAAATTGTTGGTGGTATATAAGCAAAAGATATCGACTCTTTACATATTAAGTTTGCCAACTTTACTACATCCAACATTTTCTGATTATCGAAGATTACTAGTCTAGCCCCCACAATGAGAGGAAGATATATTTCATTTACACTTACATCAAAGGATATATTCGCAAGACTTAAACAATTATCTTCCGGACCAATAGTTGATGCAAACTCTTCATTCATAGCATAAAGTAAGTTAATCACTGTTCTATGTTCGACCATTACACCTTTAGGCTGTCCAGTTGATCCAGAAGTGTATATAACATAAGCTAGATTAGATGATGATAATCCTGTTTCTCTAATTGGTGTTATTAACCTGTTTTCAGGCAAATCAATAGCTGTAGAAATATTTAGATCCTCAAGAGCTATAAGTTCACCCTCAAATCTGATTTTATCAAAAATCTTCCTTTGAGTTAAAGTAATATTCGCTCCACTGTCTTTTAGCATATATTTTATTCGTTCTTCTGGATAAACTGGATTAATAGGTAAGTAAGCTACACCAGCCTTTAACACTCCTAACATAGCAACGATCATTTCAAGTGAACGTTCCACAACTAATCCAACTACTTGATCTACTCTCACACCACGTTCTATTAATACTCTTGCCAAAAATTCAGCTTGGATATTTAATTCTTCATATGTTATTTGCTCATCTTTAAAACGCACTGCTATTTTATGAGGACTCTTTTCCACTTGTTCCTCAAATAGCTGATGTAGCGTTTTTTCTTTTGGATAGTTAGCAACTCTAGAATTAAAGTTTATTAATATTTTCTCTTTTTCTTCTTTAGGTAAAATATCAATATCCTTTATCAACAAATCAGAATGGTTCGCAATTTCTTCCATAACCTTAAGATAATATCTACCCAGTCGCTCAATCGTTTCCTTTTTGAAGATACCTGTTTTATAACTTATATTCAAATTAATTTCATCTTTTACTTCCTCTGCAGTGAGAACCAAATCAAATTTTGCTGTTCTTTTCTCAAGCTCATAAGGTGTAAGCTTAAGTCCTGAAATTTCCACATCATTTCTACCCATATTTTGAAGAACCAGCATGGTATCGAATAGAGGATTTCGACTCGCATCTCTTTGGATATTCAATTTATTTACCAACTCTTCAAATTGATAATCCTGATTTTCATACGCCTTTAATGCATTCTCTTTTACCTCAATTAGGAATTCTTTAAATTTAATATCACTTTTTGGAAAGTTTCTCATTGCTAATGTATTTACAAACATACCTACTATATTTTCTAACTCTGCATAAGGTCTACCGGAAATTGGGGAACCTACTACTATATCTGCTTGGCCTGTATATTTAAATAATAATGCATTATATGCTGCCAATAACACCATGTACAAGGTTGCACCTGTATCAGACATCAGCTTACTTACTTTTTCATTGATCTTTGTACCTATTTTAAAATCTAAATAATCTCCTTCAAAGTTCTGTATGTGGGGTCTTTTGAAATCAGTTGGTATAGCAAGTTTAGGAATTTCCCCTTTAAAGAAATCCAGCCAATATTCTTCCTGTTTCTTCATAACTCCCGATTTTAAAAGGTTATTTTGCCATTTTGAAAAATCTTTGTACTGAATCTGCAGTTTCTCTAATTCATTTCCATTATAAAGTTGAGAAAACTCATACCATATGATATCATTTGTTATTCCATCTGATATAATATGGTGAATATCAAATAAAAACAGATACTCTCCTTCTGCTAATTTAAAAAGCTCAACTCTAATAAGGGGAGCCATATTTAAATCAAAAGGTCTAATAAATTCATTTATGATTCTCTCTTCATTTCCTTTTTCCAATTCCATACATGGAATAATAAAATCTACCTCTTTATGTACCCTTTGTACTACTTCCTCGTTAACTATGTCAAAGGAAGTTCTTAAGGCTTCATGTCTTTTAACAAGATGCATAAATGCTTCTTCTACTCTTTGAACATCCAGGTCGCCCTCTATTTTCAGAATTGTTGGCATATTATAATTGGTACTATCCTTAGCAAACTGGTTTAAAGCAAACATTCTTTTTTGTGCTGAGGAAGCTTCGTAATATTCCTCTTCCAAATATTCTTCTCCTTCTCTATTTCCATCGTAACTCATAAAGAAGTGTTTTAAATCAGTTGAGTCTTTTTTATCTAACTCTAAATTCTGATTATTCTCTACATCGCTTGATTTTTCAATTATGTATTCAGCCATTTCTTTAATTGTTGGATATTGAAAAATATCCCTCAATGGAATATCCAGGTTAAATTCTTTATAGATTTTTCCTACTAATGCTATTGCTTTTAATGACTGACCACCTAATTCAAAAAAATTATCATTAATCCCTATTTTGTCTATACCGATCATGTCTGTCCATATTAATACTAACTTCTCTTCAGTTATGTTAGTTGGTGGGATATATTTTCGTCCAGTTTCTATATTTCCTTTAATATCAGGCAAAGCTTTACGATCAATCTTTTTGTTAGCATTAAGTGGTAATTCGTCTAGATAAATAAAATATGATGGTACCATATAATCTGGCAAAGTTTTTAGTAAAAATTCTCTAAGCTCTATCACATCTAAGTCACTAGTCATAACTAAATAGGCACACAGATACTTGTCCCCAGATTCATCAGTACGATCAATAACTACTGTTTCTTTTACTTGTGGATGTTTGGTTAAAACTTGCTCAATCTCTCCTAACTCAATTCTGTAACCTCTTATTTTTACTTGATAGTCTATTCTGCCAAAGAACTCAACTACTCCATCTTCGGACCAACAACCCAGGTCACCAGTTTTATACAATCTAACCCCTTTTTCTTCAATAAAAGGATCCTCCCTAAAGGATTGAGATGTTCTTTCAGGGTTATTTAAATATCCACGCCCAACACCAACTCCAGATACCCAAATCTCACCCTTAACCCCAATAGGGCAAAAATGCATATTCTTATCTACAATGTAAATATTGAAGTTTTGTACAGGTTTACCTATTGGAACATTGATTTTTTCAGGAGCTTTTTCCATAATATGATGGGTAATATCATCTGATGCTTCTGTTGGACCGTAAGCGTTGACCATTTTGATCTCTGGGTACCGATTAAACCATCTTTTAACAAGATGCTGTTTTATTGCCTCACCAGTGACTAAAAGATATCTAATCAATTCTAGTTGCTGATAATTCTCCTCAAGATAATCTAACATCACAGATAGAAAAGATGGGACTACCTCTAGTATTGTAACTCTGTCAGCTATAATCCGGGCAATAAGGTTTTTAGCATCAAAGAGCAGTTCATTTTCATAAATACAAGTTTTACCTCCAATGGTTAACGCAACAAAAAATTGCCATACAGAGATATCAAAGCAATGGGAAGAGTTTTGCGCCACAATAGAATCCTCAGTCAATTGAAGATCATTAATCTTAGACTGAATATGATTCATCATGCCTATATGTTCTACCATAGCTCCTTTTGGTTTGCCAGTAGATCCAGATGTATAGATAACGTATGCAAGATTATTCATATTAATTTCCAGATTCAAATCTTCATGCTTTTCACTAGTAATTTTATCCATTTCAGTGTCCAATTCAATAATTGTTCCTTCATACTCATCTACTATTTCATCTTCTAAATATGTAGATTTAGTCAAGAGTACCTTGGCTCCAGAATCTGATAATATTCCTTTTACTCTAGATACTGGATATAAAGTATCTATTGGTATATAAGCTCCTCCTGCCTTCCAAACAGCTAAGATGCTCGCAACCATTTTTGGAGAACGCTCCATAAAAATACCCACGAGTTGATCACCTATAACACCTATTTTAACTAGGAGTCTAGCCAACTGATTTGAATACTCATTGATCTCTCCATAGGTAAAATTCTCTCCCTTGTATTTTAAGGCAACTCCATTAGGATTTTTCTGCGCATTCTTTTCAAAGAGTTGGTACACGGTTTGAGTATCAGAAAACTTGGCCCGGTTATCATTAAAGTCATTGATAATTTGCTTTTTTTCTTCCTCAGAGATTATTTCAACCTTTGAAATCGTCATTTCAATATTACTTAGCACAACACTTAGAAAATTTTGTATGTGGACAATTAGTCTTTTTATAATAGCTGGTTTATATAATATACAGTTATATTGTGTGTCTATCTCTATTTTTTCCTTTTGTACCTTAAAATTAAAAATTATATCTCCTTTTAATGACTTTTTCTCATGCAAATCTTCCATGAGTGCTATAACACCCATAGAAGAGCTCCATTCTTTATTTTGCAAATTTAGCAATTCTATTATCTTTTCAAAAGAAATATGACAGTTTTTTCTTACTTCATCTATTGTTCTTTTAACCTCTAAAAGATTTTCACGGAATGAACCCTCACTATTAAGGAACGTTCTTAAGACCTGTAAAACATCTACAATTCCTGATCGTTGTTTAAAAGCTGGCATTCCTATTATGACATCTTCATTATTTGAATATTTCCATAAAACACATTTTACAGCACATATAAGTATCGTATATATTCCTACTTTTGAGTTATTGGCCATATTAATGATTTTTTTGGCAATATCATCTTTTAAAATATACTTGCTTGTTTCATATTTAGCTTCTTCTCGCTGATTATAGTCAACTATAAATTTACTTGTTTCTGTCAAACCCTTTAACTTATCCATCCAATATTTTTTCTCTTCTTCATATTTACCACTAGAAATTAGTATATTCTGTAAATACTTATCCATTTTTTACACCCCGTTTCAGTTATGGAATATTTAGGAAAAAGGTGTTCGTAATCAAAAGCTACAGGAATTGAATTATAATTCTCTGTATTAGTCCCACTCACGAAATAAAATATTAGAGAAAACACTTCAATTCTCTAATATTTTATTCATATGAGCTAATTATTAACACATTATTAAATTAAGTACTTCTATAATTCAGGTACATTAAAATCCTTCAATTCATAATACATTCCTGTCTCTTCAAATATTTGATTAAACCATTCAACTTGCTCTTTCTTTGGTAATTTTTTAGTATCAAAAACAGAACGCAACATTTCAAGAGCTTCTATCATCTGATCAACTGTTGGATCAAGGCCTTGTTTTTCAAGTTCTTCCTGCATTTTACGAATTTTTTTATGAGGTTCAATGACTCCTTTAGCATACTCTTTCTCGTCCCAATTACAGTTTGGAGTTGCAACAGCTATAGCAAGACATCTTGTGACAACAGTAGGCACATGCTTTCTTAACTGTTCGTTCTTATACAATCTATCATATAAAATCTCGCGATCCTCTCTTTGACCATAACAAAAAGCATCAATATTAGAAGTATTTGCCTTAACTAAATTACAAAGAACATTTTTTGGTCCCATTTCAATTGCCAAGGTTACTCCATATTTTTCTAAAAATTTCATAGTTTCCTGCCATCTTACAGGCCTTACCAAATGAAGTGCTAGATTATTTCGAATATTCTCACTGTCACCATAAGGAGCAGCATGTACATTTGATATTACTGCGTTCCTAAAAGGATAAAAATTATATTCTTGAAGATGTAACTGGAGTTTTTCTGAAGCTTCTTTCATCAATAAAGTGTGAACGGGAGCACTCGTGATCAATGGTGTAATTTGTCCACCTAAGTCAAGAACTCTTTCCTCAAGAATTTCAACAGATTTTTGATGACCTGCAACTGCAACTTGTAAAGGAGAATTATAGCAATTTATGGTAACAAAGTTTTCGCTAGTAGAAATTTTTTTACACTCTTCCGCTACAATATTGCTGTCAAGATCATCAATAATAGTCATTGCACCAACATCACTATCCACAACTTTTTTGGTTAGTTTTCCTCTTTCTACTAAAATTTTTAGTGCATCTGAAAACTTTATAGCTCCTGCACTAACTAATGCAGAATATTCACCCATACTGTGACCAGCACAAAAATGAGGAGCAATACCTATTTCCTTCATATATACCCTGTGAGCGACTGTACTAACTGTCAGAAGAGCCAACTGCATATTTTCCATTTTTGAAAGTTGGCCCAATGGTCCTTCAAAACACAACTTTGCAATATCAAAGCCTAGAATATCATTGGCTTCTTCAAAAGTCTGTCTGGCTACCTCATGCTCATCATAAAAAGATTTGGCCATTCCAACATACTGGGCACCTTGACCCGTAAATAAAAATGCTATTTTTTCCACCGAGATACACCTCTCTACTATGATATTTTAGATAAATTACTCGTTGTTATAATATCTTCATCTGTTCTTAATTCTACATAATCAGGAAATTCTTGTACTTGAGAAAGATCATTTTCAAATATAATCTTATTTCCATCCTCCATTATTTCCTTAAAACCTGCGAACTTATAAGTAATAAGCATCATCCTGTTTCGATCAGTCTTGACAAATTCAGCTCTAACCTTAACATTATTCTTCTTAGCTATTTGGAGAATGAAATTTAGTAATATCGAACCAACACCTCTTGACATGACTCGACAAGACATAAGTAATAGTTTTATTGTCCAGACATCTTCTTCACATTCAATAAGAGTAAGACCAATTTTCCCATAAGTTCCATATCTATCATCAAGTCCAGCAATAAATATTTTCACATTTTCAGATTGTCTCAATTCATCTAACTCTTCATAAGAATATGTATAACCTGTTGTATTTAACTGATGTGTTCTTACTGTTAATTCTTCTGCTCGTTGCAGGTCATCCTCTTGAATTCGATTAATATCGAGAACCATACCTAAAGATCCAAGAAATTCTTCATTTGGACCAGAAAATTCACTTTCGGATTTATTACGCTCAATATCACTCATATACATTTTTCTGCGTTTTTTTGAATCTTTAGTAATAAATCGTGGATTCATTTCAGGCATATCAAGTAATCCACTCAAATCTAATGCATCTATACATAAGACTTCAGAATGGGCAAAGTTGACTTCTTCCCTTTCAAATGATTGATCATCTATAAATGCCAGGGTATCTATACCAATATTAATACTTTCTGCTATTTTCTTTACTGACTCAGATTTAGGATTCCAGTTAATCTGAGGATACAAGAAATACTCAGTCAATCCAAGCTCCTCTAGTTTATTCATGGCGACTGAATGTTCGTTTTTACTTGATATGGATTGGAGAATTCCTCTGTCATCCAATTTTTTTATAATATCAACGATTCCATCCCTTAGAGCAACTTCTTTATCTTCAAGTATAACCCCTTTCCAAACTGTATTGTCTAAATCCCAAACGACACATTTTATCTTTATTTCTTTTTTCATATAAAATATCCTCCTTTATTAATAATTTCTAAAAGCATAAGAGGCAATCAAAATTTCATGCATTTGAGAAGTACCTTCAATTATTTCGTTAATCTTAGCATCCCTAAAAAATCTTTCTATCGGATAAGAATTGTGACAACCATTTCCACCATGTATCTGTACAGCATCAGATGCTACCTTGGTGATCATATTAGAAGAAAAGTATTTGGCAACCCATGTTTCCATAATAGTATCTGGATCCCCGATATCCTTTAAATATCCTGCCTTGTAGCATAATTGTCTAGCCGCCTTCACATTAACAATCATTTCAGTAATCATTTTTTTTATCAATTGATTTTCTTGTAATGGAGCTCCAAATTGTTTTCTTGTCTTTGCATATTTTACACTCTCTTCAAAACAAGCTTGTCCTAAACCGACACAACCCCATGCCACTGTATATCTTCCATAATCAAGACATGATAGTGCAACATGTGAAAGTCCAGCTCCAACCTTACATAAAATATTACCTACTGGAATACGACAATTTTCCATTTTTACTTCTCCAACCATGGAAGACCTGTAACCCAATAAACCCTTCATAGGATTAATAGATAAACCTTCAGTGTCTTTTTCTACTAAAAAAGCAGTAGGTTGTCCTTCACACTGGGCAAAAATCAAAAATACATCGGCAATTTGTGCCATGCTTATCCATTTTTTTTGACCATTTATTATATAAAAATCGCCGTCTCTCTCAGCTGTACTTTCTACATTTTTTGCATCAGAACCTACGTCAGGTTCTGTTAATCCAAAAGCTCCAATTTTTTCTCCCTTAGCCAATTTAGGCAACCAAAACTCTTTTTGCTCCTTTGAACCCCAACGCATGATTCCAAGAGCTACCATGCCATGTACAGTCAATAATATTCTGGCAGATGAACATCCCCGCGCCAACTCTTCAATCAAAATACCTAAAGTAACCATGTCCATCCCTAAACCACCATACTTTTTAGGCAACATAGAGCCTATATAACCTGTTTCAATTAATTTTTCTAATACTACAGGGTTCATTTTTTCTTCTTTGTCACTCTCAGTTGCTCCTGGTACTATATAATCATCTACAAACTGATGAAATTCCATTTGCTTTTTTAACTGATCATCAGTTAATTCAATTTTCATAACTCTCTCCTCCTTAATAGAAATTTATTTTCAAAAGTTTCAATCAACTATGATTTTTTATAAAACTCGCCCCCCTTTTTCACGGTAAATTTAATTCATCACATAAACATAACCAATGTCAAAGGGAGGTGATAATCCTTTGTTTTTCTTATGGGTCATTATTTAGAAACATTTGGATCTAAAAGTATTTGACAAACCAAAATCAAACCTTTACTTTAAGAATGAATTATACATGATACAACTTTTAGTTTATGCAGCTGTTTTTTTCTCCACAAATTCTACTATTTTATTAATAGTTTTGAAATTGTCAAGATCAAGATCTGCAGTATCTACAGTTATATCGAACTCTTTTTCAAGAAATAGTACAAGTTGCATTGCAAATAGAGAATTAACAAAACCTAAAGCAAATATATCTTCTTCCTCGTTCAATTCATGCTTTTTAAAAAAACGTCCTAAAAATTTTCTTACCTTCTCTGTAATTGTCACCTTAACGCACCTCACTTAAAATTTATGTTTAGTTTTAACTCAAAACGAATGTAATGCTTGTACATGATTTGTCAAATTACCTGTTCATCCAAATGTACATCCATTAAGAATACAGAAAAAATCTACCACTAGAGTCTACTTTATAACTTATATATTATATTCATCATAAGTATAAAAACCTTGACCAGACTTTCTTCCATTAAGCCCTGCTTCTGTCATTTTACGAAGAAGTGGACAAACTTTAAATTTAGGATCCTGATAACTCTCATATAATATATCTAAAGAATTTACCACAGTATCTAATCCGATAAGATCTGCCGTTTGCAATGGTCCCATTTTATGACCAAAACACTCTCTGAAAATTTTATCGACATCTTTTGGCTCAGCTACCTGATCCTGCACAACAAAAGCAGCCTCATTCATTAATAAATGTGATATTCTATTTGATACAAAACCTGGCAAGTCATTAACTAGCACCGCTTCTTTTCCAATACTACTTAAAAAATCATTCGTTTGCTGGATAGTTTCTTCCGAAGTATGATATCCTTTAATTGCCTCTACAGTGTTTTTTAGAGGAACAGGATTCATAAAATGTACTCCAATCACTTTTGAGGGATCATCCATAAGTGCTGCAACCTTTGTAATGGAGATACATGAAGTATTTACAAGGTAAATACAGGTTTCCTGGCATACATCATTTAATTTTTGATATACTTCTTTTTTTGTAAGCCAAATTTCAGGTACATTTTCAATGATCACATCTGCTCTCTTTAACAGATCATAATCTGTAGTTAATTTTATTTTTTGCATTACATCTTCAAAAGAGACTCCTTTACTTGACTTGTTAAAAAACGCCTGAAACCTCATGTTTTTTTTGATTTCATCACATGCTTTTTGTAATACCTCTTCTGATAAATCAAGTAATATTACTTCATGTCCGGCTTGAGCAACACTTTGAGTAACACCTGCTCCCATTACCCCTGCACCAATAACTCCTACAATACTCATTTTGATCACTCCTTTTATTTTGTTAATTTGAATCATTGAAATTTAGATCAGAAATTAAATGTAAAATCATCCTCAATATCCAACGGTGATTCTTCCTCAATCTTCATTGCACTGTTGATACGCATATCTCCAATTTTCAAATCAATATTATCACATATGATATTCAACAGCCCTACATAATCATCCAATATTCTTATAGCTGATTCTTTTTTATAAAGTTTTGTAGAATAATTTAAATTTAGAGTTAAGTTATTATCTCTTTCATATGCTTCTAGTTCAAGATCAAATAATGCTGCCTTTTCTTCCAAATCATAAGAACTTATTTTCATATCTTTTAAACAAATTTCATTTACTCCTACATTTTGAAGAACAAACATAACATCAAATAAAGGATTTCTGCTAACATCTCTTTTAATCTTTAATTTTGTTAAAAACTCCTCAAGCTGGCAATCCTGATTGTCAAAAGCATTTAATGAGTTAGTTTTGACTTCTTGTAAAAATTCTTTATAAGTTTTTGCCCAATTAGGTCTACATCTCAATACCAATGTATTTACAAACATACCTATTATTTTTTCCAAATCAGCATTGTAGCGTCCAACAATAGGAGTCCCGATAATAATATCATCTTGTGCAGAATATTTATAAAGCAAAATATAGTATGTTGAAAGTAATACTACAAAAAGGGTCGTATCCGTATCCTTTGCCAAAGTATAAATATGTTCAAGTAAATCACTACTTAATTCTCTCGATACTGTACTACCTTCAAAGCTTTTTACTTTAGGTCTAGGATAATCTGTTGGCAGATTCAGCACTGGTATTTCCCCTGCAAACATTTCCAGCCAATACTCCTCCTGTTTAGTTAACAGATCACTATTTTGAATCTGATTCTGATGTACAGCATAATCTTTATATTGAATCCTAAGTTCATCCAATTCATTTCCTTCGTATAATGCAGTAAATTCATTAATCAGTATATCAATAGAAACTCCATCAGTAATGATATGATGCATATCTAAAATCACTACATATTTCTGGTCAGATATTTTTAAAAACTTGATTCTAAGAAGCGGAGCCTCTGACAGAGAAAAAGGTGTGATAAACTTATTTATTTCATCATCTATTAAGTCTTCCCTTGTATTAACAACTTCTATATCGAAATCTACTTCATCTTTTATGATTTGAACTACTTCTTCATTTATTACCTTGAAATAAGTTCTTAAAGATTCATGCCTTTTGATCAGCTGTTTAAAACTATCTTTAAAACGCTGAATATCTAGCATTCCTTCAATTAAAACGACTTGATAAATGTTGTAGTTAATATTGCTTCCTTCCATCTCATTAATAAAGAATAATCTCTTCTGCGCTGATGAGGCTGGATAATAATCCATTTTCTCTACTGGCTCAATTGCAGAGTATGTATTCTTACATTCTACTGATTCGTCACTACCCAAACTCTCTAGGTGCTTTGCAATATCAGCAATTGTGATAAAAGTCAACAAATCAACTACACTTATTTGTATGCCAAGATCATTTTGAATCGAGTTGGCAATTTTAAGCCCAGATATTGAATCTCCACCTAACTCATAAAAGTTATCGTAAATTCCGATCTCAGAAAAGCCTAATATTTCGGCCATTATTTTACCTACTTTTAATTCCAGTTCAGAATACTCATCATTCTCTCTGCCTGTAATCTTTACTTCCCCGTTTCCTGTTCCCTCTTTTCTTTTTCCTTTCTTTTTTATATGGCCAATATGTAAATAAAGCAACTTCCTTATTTTATTAGACAATTTAAGCATAAATTTTTCAATAAGGTAAATAACTGAACCAGTATAATTAATTTCCCCTATAAGAACTCTAGGAATATCTTTATTTATTACTATATCCATATTTCCAATACCTTCCTGATTAAGAAGTGTTTTGAAAAGAGTGTCAATAGTAAAATCATGATGTACAGACATTCCAGTTTCTTTCCATGTAGACCAGTTAATAGTTATAGTCCTTTTGCCCAACATGTTCCTATAATAGGAGTATGAATCTAAATATGCGTTACCAGCAATATAATCGCCCTGTCCTGGAGCACTGAACATTGTCGCAATTGATGAAAATAAAATGAAAAAGTCAAGTTCATCATTTCTAGTTAACTTATCAAGAATCCATGTTCCATAGACCTTTGGAGAAAATATCTGATTAAACTCCTCTTTTGTTCTGGTCAAAATAGGTGCTGCGCCACCTACACCTGCTCCGTGTACTAATCCATTAATTTTTCCATATCTTTTTCTTATTTCATTTAGTACATTTTCTACTTCTTTAAAGTTTGCAATGTTAGCACTAAAACACTCAACTATTGCACCCATTGCTTCAATTTCTCTTATTTCTTTAATTTTCTTAATAGTATTCATATCTGCAGCAGCTTCAATAATTCTATTCCAGTCTCCACGATCGGGGATTGGAGTTCTATTAATTAAACCAAGTATAACTTTCTCTTTGGAAGCAAGGTATTTAGCAACTTCAAGACCTATTCCACCCATTCCACCTGTAACAACATAAACACCATCTGCTTTTATTTCAATATTTCTATCTTCAGCTAGGTCTACATCTATTTCCCTAAACTCCTCAACATAGCGAACACCTCTTCTGTATGCTACATTATACCAATCACTGATTAATTCTAATTCAGGAAAAATATCTTGAACTGTTGTGCTGTCATCAATATCAATACAACGGCATAATACATTAAATTGTTCTTTCCTTACAACTTTTCCCATCCCAAAAAGAATTGTATTTTCTGGTTTTATCCTTTCCTCAAAACCGTTTATTTGAGTTGTATAATCGGAAATTAATACTACATCCAGTTCTTGATGAATCTCAGCTCGATCAATTGCTCTTGTTAAGTAAGTAAGACTTAATACACCTTTTTTCTGATGATCTTCAAGTTCATTTAATGTTCCGATCTCAGTGTTATTATTTAATGTCATCATATGAATAATCTTAGATAGGTTCCTGTTTTTCATTACTTTCATTAATTCGTAATAATCTTCTTCTTCTCCTGATATAATGTATTTATTTTTGTTTATTTCTTTAAATGAAGATCCCATCTCTACTTCTATTACTTCTCTACCATCTAAAATATATTTCTCAGTTATAGCATCACTTATATCCTTTTCTCCTTTAAAAATAAGTACACTTCCATCTACTAATACACTATCATTAGAGGATATCTTTTCAACCTGCCAGCCAATTGTATAGAATTTATCCGCTTTATTCTCCAGAGGAATCTTCTTTTCACCTTCAGGAATATTAATCCAACATCTATTATCCTCAAAAGGATAGGTAGGCAAGCTAATTTTTCTCACAGCTTCGTTTTTGTATAATTCATCCCATTGAACTTCTGCCCCTTGAATGTAAAGCTGAGCAATTTCAGTTAAACACTCGATATTCTCTCTATTAGATTCTATAAAACTCTTAATTTTTTCCTGTGCTTGTCTGCTAAAATTAATTCTATCTTTTTCAGTTATTTCTCCAGTCAACTTTTCTTTTTTATTCTGCGGTACAATCTTATGAGCAGCAAAATATCCAGAATAGTTTTTTAAACAATCCAGTCCTTCATCTAGAACTTTCCTTAACTTTTCCTTCAATTCTTCCAAAGTCGTCACTACTGTAGCAAATCTAAATTTATAATGTCCCCTTCCTGCGTTAGCAGTATAACAGATATCTCCCAGTTCAACTTCATTTGATTTTTCTAAAAATTGTATGTAGTTTGATATTAAATTTTCTAAAACATTACTACTTTTAGCTGAGAGAGTAAATATATGAACATTTGAAACTTCACCTTTCCGCTCAATAATTGGTGCTTCTTCCAAAACCATATGGCAGTTTGTTCCGCTGAATCCAAAAGAACTTATAGCACATCTCATAGGTAAGTCTTGATTATCCCACTTTCTCAGTTTATTGTTAACATAAATTGGAGATTTGGTAAAATCAATTTTGGAATTTGGTTTATTAAAGAAAAGATTGGGTGGAATTTGTCGATTTTTAAGAATAAGAATACATTTCAACAATCCAGCCAGTCCAGCACTCTCATACCCATGTCCCAAATTTGTTTTAATAGTTCCTAAGGCACAGATTTGATTTTTATCCGTATATCTTCTAAAAGCCTTCTCAAGACCATCTATTTCAAGTGGATCTCCAAGTTCTGTTCCTGTTCCATGGGCTTCAATATATGAAAGAGTTTCTGGATTAATATCAGCTTTTTCCCATGCTTTTAATATAACATCTCTCTGTGAATCAGGATTAGGTGCTGTAATACCAATCGACGAACCATCCTGATTTACTGCACTACTTTTAATAACTGCATAGATATTATCCTTGTCCCGTTTGGCTTTACTAAGTGGCTTTAATACAATCGTAATAATTCCTTCTCCCATACCAGCTCCATCAGAGTATTCATCAAATGTTCTAGTTCTCCCATCAGAAGATTCAATACCCATTTTCAAATATTCCTTATCCACTGGAAGAAGATTCATTTTGATTCCACCAGCAATTGCCATATCACAATCACCTGTCTGTAATGCCTGACATGCAAGATGAACAGATATCATAGAAGAAGAGCAAGCTGTATCCAATACCATTGTAGGTCCTTTTAAATCTAGCAAATAAGCAATTCTACTTGGGAGCATAGCAGTAACATTTCCCACTCCTGCATCAGCCATTAAGGACGGATCAACATCTAAAATCATTTTTAGATAACAATCTTTTGCATTACTTGCATATCCTACATAGACTCCCGTTTTACTTCCGGAACTTTTTTTTCCACTATAACCAGCATCTTCAATTGCATTCCATGCAGCTTGAAGAAACAATCTCTGATAAGGATCCATTAGATTAGCCTCGTTCGGAGAAAGGCGAAATAATCTATAGTCGAACTTATCAATATCCTCTATATATGCACATTCCGAATACTTAAGATCCTTAGTATTCTCCAGCCCAGTGTAATTATAATATCTTTCAATGTCAGACTTTCTTGATTCAGGAAGTCTTCCGATATAATCGACATTATTTTTAATATTGGCCCAAAATTCATCAATACTATTTGATAAAGGTAATTTTGCACCAATCCCTATAATGGCAATATCTTCCTTTGGATTTATATCTGCATTTTTAAGATATTTCAGTAACATAGCTGCAGTTTCTCTTTCAATCTTACCAGAAGTGATATTTTCAATAATAAACCTCATCATTTTTTGCATAAATTACAACTCACCTCCATTTTAAAATGTACCTCACTTGATCAAATCCATAGCTTCATCAATATTAATATTACCTTCTTCAACATTTTTTAACATCTGATTCAAGTCTTCTAATTCTTGGTCTATATTAGATTCTGTTTCTCCTCCAACTTTACTTGCAATATATTTTGATAAGCTAGCTACTGTAGTATAATTGAAAAGGTCTATTAATTTGACTACACCTGGGTACTCTTGATCGAGAATGATATGCATTCTATTGATCATAACTGAATCTCCACCCAACTCAAAAAAGCTGTCATTTATATCAATTTCCATATATCCTAATATTTCGTTGTATATTTCTGCTACTTTAATCTCAATTTCAGAAAATTCTTCACCATCTCTTCCTTTCAGTTCCATAGTTCCACTCTGCTTGACAAACTGGTCATTTTTATTAACTTTTTTATTTTTCTTGTTTTGATCAAGCACAATTTGTATTTTTTCACTTATCTTTTCTGAAAGTTTAAATGGAAGATTTTCAAGCAGGAAAAGGAACTGAGGGAGATAACTAAGTTCACCAATGAGTATCCTGCTAATTTCTTTACCTAATATTCCTCCAAAACCTTCCAGAGCTTTTTCTGTAGTAAGTGCTGTAAAGAGAGCGTCATGATTAACATCATAATCTACAGCCATTCCCGTCTCTTTCCAAGTAGTCCAATTAATTGTCAGTGCTTTCCTATTCTTTCTTCTCATAAATGGCGCAAAAGAATCAAGATAAGAGTTTGCAGCGGTGTAATCACCATATCCTGGCTCACCCAAAATTGACTGTCCAGATGAGAACATTACGAAAAAATCTAGGTCTTCATTCCTGGTTATTTTTTCAAGAACCCAGGTACCAAATACTTTTGGATTGAATACTTGATCAAAGGCTTCCTGACTCTTTATGAACAGAATGCCATCACCAGGAATTCCAGCAGCATGAATAACACCACTTATTTTTCCATATTTAGCCTTAAGATCATTGATAACTTTCTCAGACTCCTTTAAATTTGATATATCTGTACTGTAGTAAACTACCTCTGCACCTTTCTCTTCGATTCTTCTTATACCGTTAATTTTTTTACAGAGCTTTTTATCTTCATTGGCGCTAAGGATAGTATCCCATTGATTCTTCTCAGGAATCGGAGATTTAGCAAGTAACGCAATTTTTATTTTATTAAAAGATGCTAAATATGCAGCAATTTCAAGTCCCATTCCTCCTGTTCCCCCAGTAATCAAGTACACTCCATCTTCTTTAATCTCGATTGGCTTATCTTCAACTGTTTCAATGTCAATTTCTTTGAACTCCTCAATATATCGTTTACCTTCTCTATAGGCTACTTGATATATATTTTCAGAAATACCCATTTCATTTAAAATACTTTCAAAACACATATTTTTGTCTATATCTATACACTTAACTTTAAGGTCTGGATGCTCCTGATAAATTACTTTTCCAATACCCAGTAATGGAGCATTTTCTGGATAAATTTCTGATTCATTTCCTGTTACATCGTAAACATACTCAGAAATAATATTAATATTAACATTACTGTCAAGCCTTGCTCTGACTATTGCCCTGATAAGATAAAAGAGTGAATACACACCACGAACTTGTGACTTTTTCAGTTCTTCATAAGAATTAATCTCTAATTTTTCATCAATCGAGGCAAGGTGAATTATTCTAGAAAGTTTGCCTTCTTCTATACCCAGAAGAATTTTGTCATAATCCTCTTCTTCGCCTCTTATGATAAAGTTTCCATTACTTTCTTCACAATATTCATTGCCAAACTCAACTGTCCTTATATCAACTCCAAATTCCGACCATTTTGAATAAAACTTTTTCCAGATTCCTTTAGAATCTTTAAAAATAATAACAACTCCATCATCTTGTAGTGAACTTTCAGCAGATATTTCATTATTATTCCATTCGACAGTAAAATACATATCTTTTTCGTCATCCTGAACTTCATTAATCCGTTGGGGAATATCTAACCAACAACGCTCACGTTCAAATGGATATGTTGGTAAACTAACCTTTACTCGGTCTGAATCCTTGTACATACTTTCCCAATCAATATCTGCTCCCGATTTATAAAGTTGGCAAATTTGTTCTAAAATATCTACATTTGCACCTTGAGTTGATAAATACTTCTCCGTTTCTAGTTTAGCCTGTTTTTCAAAAACCAACCTTTCTTCTTCGGTTATTTCAAAAGCTTGATTTTTGACCTTGTTATTACCTATAACCTTAAAGAAGCCGTAAAAAATATCTTTCTCTATTTGCTTACTATCCTGAAAGTTTTTCAGTTTATTCAATAAATCTTCTTGATCTCTATAGAGTATTGCCAGTCTATAATTGTAATGTCCTCTACCAGTATTAGCAGTATAAGATATATCTGAAACCTCTGTACTTTCATTTTTTCTAATATACTCTATATATTGTTTAACTAGAGTTATCAATCCTAATTCGGTTTTGGCTGATAGGGTCAAAACATCAACTAATGGAACTTGTCTATTTTCTTTGAGATAAACAGGAGCTTCTTCCAAAATCATATGACAATTTGTCCCGCTAATGCCAAAGGCACTAACACCACATCTTCTGGGAAAACCATTCGTTTCCCATTCTCTTGAACGAGTATTCACATATATCGGCAACTCACTAAATTTACTTGCTTGATTAGGAATTCCAAAATATAAACTAGGTGGTATCTTCTTGGATTTCAAGGCCATAACAGTTTTTATTATACTCAAAACCCCTGCGGCTTCGGAAGAATGTCCAACATTACCTTTAACAGACCCAATCGCACAAAATTGTTTTTTATTTGTATGTTTTCTAAAAGCGTCTGTAATACCCTTTATCTCTATTGGATCTCCCAGTTTGGTTCCTGTTCCATGAGTCTCTATATATGACATTGTTTCTGGTTCTACCTTTGCGTCTTTCCAGGCCTTTAAAATAACATCTGTCTGTGCTGCTGGATTTGGAGCTGTAATGCCAACACAATTTCCATCCTGATTTACTGCGTACCCTTTTATTACAGCATAGACATTATCTCCATCCTTCAAAGCCTTTTTTAATGGCTTCAAAATTATAGCACCTACTCCTTCACCGATCCCTGAACCATCAGAAGTATTGTCAAAAGCTCGAGTCCTTCGATCAGAAGACTCAATACCTATCCTCATTAATTCATGATCTCTAGGAAGCAAGTTAACTTTTATTCCACCAGCTATTGCCATATCACACTTTTTATTTCTTAATGCATCACAGGCTTGAGTAATTGCAACTAGAGAAGATGAACAGGCAGTATCAATGAGCATACTAGGACCCTTTAAATCAAATAAGTAAGCTATCCGGCTAGGAATTACCGACGACAGGTTTCCTATTAAAGAAATAGGTAAAGCAGTAGGTTCAACATCATAAACCTGTTGCAAATAAATATCCCTTAGAATACTTGAAAATCCTGCATATATACCAGTATTGCTGCCTCTCAGTTTGTTTCCACCATACCCTGCATCTTCTATAGCTTGCCAAACGGTTTCAAGGAATATTTTTTGATTTGGATCCATAAGAGATGCTTCTTTGTAGGATAATCGAAATAGCTTATAGTCAAATTTATCAATCTCTTCCATATAACCATTTACACAAAATTTTATTTCTTCTTCAGGAGTATTTATATAAGTCAGATAGTCAGTCAAATCTTTACTCCTTAACTCAGGAATTGGAGTAATACAATCAAGACCACACTCAAGATTATGCCAATATTCTTCCACATTCTCAGCTAGCGGCATTTTTCCTGCCATTCCTATAATTGCAATATCTTCAGTCTCTTTAATATCTACCTGTTTCGCCAACTTTACCATTTCAATGGCAGCTTCTTTATCAATTTTACCCTGTTTTGTGTTTTCAATAATGAATTTAAACAATCTATCCATCATAACCCCTCCAGTAGAATGCTATATTCCCTTTAGAATATTAACAGCCTCCTCAATATTCAAATCATCTTTTTCTAAGTTTTCAAAAATATCCCTTATATCATCCTCAGCATTTTTCTCCTTCTGGTTCTCCGTCTCTTGAGCTTCATTTCCCTGTTGTTTGCTATCAATATATTCAGCCAATCTGTAAATAGATGTATGCTCAAATATATCAGCAATATCGACAACTCCCGGAAACTTCTCATCAATAAATCTATGCATGCGTGTCAAAATGATAGAATCAGCTCCAAGTTCAAAGAAATTATCGTATACATTTATCTCATTAAAACCCAATGATTCCATGCATATTTTAGCAAGTACTGTTTCTGTTACTGCATAGTCATTTTCTTCTTTTCCTGTTAAAATAACCTCATCAGAATTATTTTGTGTAGTATTTTTCTTTATCTGTTTGATATTAATATTCAATTGATCTAATTTTTTCTGAATCTTAGCAGAAAGTCGAACTGAGAATTTATTTAAAAGATAAATAATTTTACTTTCGTAATTGATTTCACCGATCAATGCCCTCTGTAAATCCCTATTCAACAATTGATCCATATCATTAATAGCATCATTTGTTCGAATTGCCTTAAACATTGTATCAATGTTGGAATTAAGTTCAACTGACATACCAGTTTCCTTCCATGTACACCAATTAATAGTCACAGTATATTTGCCTTTCCTGTTCCTATAGGCAGAGTAAGAATCTAAATAACTATTGGCAGCAATATAATCCCCCTGTCCAGCCATACTAAACATGGTTGCAACTGAGGAAAACAGGATAAAGAAATCCAAATCGTCACTTTCTGTTACCTTATCTAGCACCCAGGTTCCATGTACTTTAGGCAAAAATACATTATTAAAATCTTTTAGCTTCCTGCTTTCTATCGCTTCTATCCCTCCAACTCCTGCAGCGTGAACAATTCCATTGATTCTTCCAAATCTTTTTCTTAAATCATCTATTACTTCTTTGATAGCTCCAAAGTCACTAACATCAGCGCTAAAAAACTCTATGCACGAACCATTGGCTTCAATGCTTATTAAATCATTAATTTTTCTTATAATCCTTTGATCTCCAGATTCTTTCAATATCTTATCCCATTTTTTCTTCTCAGGAAATTTAGATCTGTTAATAAGAGCGAAATTCACTTTCTTTTCCGCAGATAGGTATTTTGCTACTTCCAGTCCTATACCTCCTGTTCCACCAGTAATTACATACACTCCATCACTATGTATTTGAATATCTCTTTCTTTTTTAGTTTCTATATCTATTTCCCTAAATTCTTCAACATAACGAACACCTTTTCGATAAGCTACATTATACCACTCAACATTTGCTTCTAATTCCTCCAAAATGCTCTCAATAGGAGTATCATCGTCAATATCCAGACAACGACATACCAAATTAGGGTATTCCTTCCTTACTACTTTGCCAAATCCTAATAGTGTTGCATTTTCTGGTATAATTTTTTCTTCAAAACTATTTATTTCAGTAACATACGATGATACTAAAACTACATCCATATTCTCTGTCATCTCGTTATTTGCCATAGCCCTTGTCAGGTTAAAAAGGCTAAACAAACCCATTTGTTGACTATTATCAAGAGATTCTATACAATCAATATCCTGTTCATTACTTAGAGTAAATAAATGGACAATCTTCGAAATATTTTTTTCTTTTAACTCTCCAATTAATTTGTGATAGTCGTTTTCGTTACCAGAAATAATATATCTTGTAGAATCCAATTTCTCATAACAGGAACCTTCTTCTACCTGATAAACAGTTTTCCCCTTTTGTTTATACGCATCTATAATTTTTTGACCGATCCCTTGCTTATCTTTGAAAACAAGCAAATCACCAGATTCAACTTGCTTCTCACTAGTATCCAATTTTTCAATTTGCCAACCCATTGTATAAAAGTGATCAGGTTTTTCTACAATATTGCCATATTTTTTACCTTGAGGAATATCAATCCAACACCTTATTTTCTCAAAAGTATATGTAGGCAGACTTACTCTTTTCACATAAGCTGGATCATAAAGATTACTCCAATTTACATCGGCTCCTTTAATATAATATCTGCATATTTTTTCAAGAGTTTTAATATCAGGATTGGTCTTTAACAATCCATTAAGCTCTTGATCGACTTTTTTATTAAGATCCATTTTTTCATTATCTATAATCTCCTCATCCTTTTTTATATCCTGACAATTACCGTAATAAATTTCTGGACCTTGATATTGAGATAAATTTTCTATATTTATCTTTTCTAAGCTTTCTTTAAGTTCTTCTCCAGGTTTTATAGATAAAGCTAATCTGTAGTTAAATATATCTCTTCCTGTATTTGCTGTAAAACATACATCTGTCTTATTCAATTTGGACTGTTCTGCAAAGAATTTTTGATACTCCAATATAAGCTGTTTAAGAGATTCTTCACTATTTGCAGACAAGGTGAAAACCTGAGGAATCTCATGTTTAATTTCTTCTCTATAAATTGTAGGAGGTTCCTCCAAAACAATATGACAGTTAGTTCCACTAAATCCAAATGCACTTACAGCACCCTTTAATAGTCCTGGATTTTTATCCAATTTTCTAGATTTATCATTCACGTAAACGGATAAGTCTGTAAACTCCACTTTTTCATTTGGTTTGTTAAAGTTGAGAGTAGGTGGAAACTCTCTATGGGCCAACGTTAAAACTGCTTTAGTAAAACTTGCTAAACCTGCTCCTTCAAATAAATGTCCTAAACTTGATTTTACTGCTCCAATAGCACAAAAATGCTTTCTATCTGTGTATTTGTTAAAGGCTTTTTGTAACCCATCAAGCTCTATAGGATCACCTAACAAGGTTCCTGTTCCATGAGCTTCTATAAAGGATAATTCTTCTGGTGAAATACCCGCATTTTCCCATGCTTTAACGATAACATCTGTTTGTGCATCTGGATTAGGCGCTGTAATCCCAATAGAAGATCCATCCTGATTAACTGCACTTCCCTTAATTGTTGCATATATATTATCTCCATCTTCTATTGCTTTCCATAAAGGCTTTAATAAAACAGCAGAGGAACCTTCACCTAATCCTGAACCATCAGCTGAATTATCAAAGGTCATAGTTTTACCAGTAGAAGACTCTATTCCGATCTTCATATTTTCTCTATCAAGTGGGAATAAAATAATTCTTACACCACATACAATTGCCATATCGCAATCTCCATTTTTAATGGCCTTACATGCAGTATGCATTCCTACTAGAGTAGATGAACAGGCCGTGTCAATAACCATTGTAGGTCCTTTTAGATTTAAAAAGTATGAAATTCTACTAGGCATCATGGCGGTTATATTTCCAACAGCTGAAATTGGTAACATATCAGGGCTTACTTCATATATCATTCTCTGATATGAATCTCTAAAATTGCTGGCATATCCTAAATAGATTCCTGTATTCGTTCCTGATAGTTTTCCCCCTGCATAACCCGCATCTTCTATAGCGCTCCATACTGTTTTCATCAAAAGTCTTTGATAAGGATCAGTGTATTTTGCTTCAATAGGAGTAAGCTTAAAAAAACTATAATCAAACTGATCAATTTGTGACAGAAAACCTCCATTGAAATATTTTATCTCTTCTGGTTCTTCTCCCTCTACGTAACAAAGATAATCATTAATATCCTTCCTTCTTGATTCAGGAAAACTACTAATATGGTCTACACCGTTCTTTAAGTTTTTCCAATATTCCCTGATATCTTTCGCTAAAGGCATTTCTACAGCCATACCAATAACTGCTATATCATTATTTTTTTCCATATCATTTTTTTTAGATTTAACTTCAACCTTTGTTTCAGATTGATCAAAGCCACCAATGAACTGAGCAAGCTTTGAGACCGAAGTATGGGCAAATAAATCAGTTACTTTAACTTTTCCAGGGAACTGCTCTTCAAGCTTTAAATGCATCCGGTTAAGCATCACCGAATCTCCACCAAGTTCAAAAAAACTATCGTGAATATTTATCTTATTAAAACCAAGAATTTCTTTGTACACAGATGCAACTTTCTTTTCAATTTCAGTAAATTCAGTCGGATCTTTCCCTACTAATTTCACATCATCATTAGAACGACTAACAGACTCGACAACTTTCAATTTTTTCAAGCTTCGATTATAATTCTTGCTTTCCTCAACTGCTTTCTCTATCTTCTGAGATAATCTAAATGGATAATTTCCAAACATCGGTAAGTACTCACTGTTGTGATTTAACTCGCCTATTACAACTCTTTGAATGTCCCTGCTTATAACATTATCAAATCCCTTTATGGCCTGTTCTGTCGATATAGCTTTAAATATTAAATCTTTATTAAATCCATAATCAACCGACATACCCGCTGACTTCCATGAAACCCAATCAATTGAAAGGGTAGGTTTACCCTTTTTATTTCTATAAGCTGCATAAGAGTCCAGAAAAGCGTTTGCAGCTACATAATCTCCTTGTCCTACCTCTCCAATTATTGAAACACCAGAAGAAAATAATACAAAGAAATCCAGTTCATCATTAGATATGAGATCATCCAAAATCAATGTACCTTTCAGCTTTGGATTAATTACATTGTCAAATACATCCTTTTCTTTTCTAATAATATAGCCATCGCCTGGCACACCAGCTGCATGAACTACACCATTAATTTTTTCAAATTTATCTCTAATTTCATTAAAAACTTTTTTCATTTCAAAGGTATCAGCTACATCAGCTTTGCAACATACTACACTGGATCCTGAAGCCTCAATTTCTTTAATAACTCTAATTTTATGACATATTTTTGTATTATTACCTTGAACCAAAATTTCTTCCCATAAACTACGGTCAGGCATTCCGGAACGGTTAATTAAGACTAAATTAACTTTGGCTTTTGATGCGAAATACTTTGCAATTTCAAGACCAATACCACCAGTTCCACCAGTAATTATATAGACATTATTTTCTTTTATCTCAATATTTCTACTGTGGAATGTGTTAATGTCAACTTCTGTGAATTTTTCAACATACCTATTACCATTTCGGTAAGCTGTCTGATACATATCTGCACAATTTTTTATTTCTTTAAGAAGATTCTCCGAGCTAACTTCTAAATCAATATCTATACATCTACACTTGAGATTTGGATATTCCATAGATACAACTTTACCAAGTCCATACATTGTGACATTTTCAGGCTTAATATATGTCTCATCACCAGTTACCTCCACAGCATATTCAGAAACTAAGCAAATATTAGTATTTTCACTTATACCATTTTTTATGAGTGCTCTGGTTAGATAAAATAAGCTATACATTCCAAGAGATTGACTTTCTTCAAGTTCATCAACATTATTCACTATAGTATTACCTACTGTGAATAGGTGTACTATTGTAGAAATGTTATTATCTTTAACAGATTCTATTAGTCGATGATAACTTTCTTCATCATTTCCTACTTCATATGAATACTCGTTCGATTTTTCAAATACATTTCCATAAGATACCTCAATAACATTTCTTCCTTCCAATCTCAACTGATCAACAATTGAACTCCCCATTCCTCTGTCATCCTTCAATACCATCACTGCCCCATCAAAAGCAATATTGGTACCATTTGGTTGATTTTCTTTTATCCACTCCATTGAATAATATAAATCAGTGTCATTTATTCTACTCAAAGAAGAGGGGAACTCTGGTAGTTCAACCCAGCATCGATGTTGATCAAAGCAATATGTTGGAATACTAATTTTTTTGGTTTGTTGATCTAAAAATATCTGATCCCAGTCTACTTCAGCACCTTTGATATACAATCCACATAAATTCTTTAATACTTCAAGCTCGGGAGTTTCTTTCATCTTTATAATCTCTACCAGATTAGAGACTTCCTTTGTTAGAGAACCAATCTGCTCTATATTGACACAATCTGGTTCAAAATAATCCGTTTCTCGAGAAACTACCTTATGATAACCATAATAAATACTATCATGGCATTTAATATTCTCAATATCTATGTTATCAAGTATAATAGCAAGTTCTTCAATATCTTTTACAATTACAGCAAATCTAAAATTATAATGACCCCTTCCGGTAACTGCCGTATAGCACAAATCTCTTAAATTAATATCTTCTACCTTTTTTAAATACGTTTTATATTCTTCTAAAAGACCTGTAAATGATTCATAACTCTTTGCAGAGATCGTGAAAATATAATTTCTTTCATCTTTATCTTTTGATTTATTCTGGTTTTCGGGAGCCTCTTCTAGTACTAAATGACAGTTCGTGCCGCTTATACCAAAAGAACTTACTCCACATCTTCTTTTCTCCCCATTAGTCACCCAATCTCTTTCTACAGTATTAACATATACTGGAGAATTTATAAAATTAATTGTGCTGTTGGGTTTATTAAAATGAAGAGATGCAGGAATTTTTTTATTTTTTAATGCCATGACAGCTATAATCAGATTGCTGATTCCAGCTGCTTCATACATATGTCCAATATTGGTTTTAAACGACGCAATACCACAAAACTGAGACTTATTTGTATATTTAAGAAAAGCATTAGTTATACCCTGAATTTCAATTGGATCCCCCAGGTTTGTACCTGTTCCATGGGTTTCAATATAAGATATTGATTCAGGATTAACTTGTGCATCTTCCCAGGCACTAATCAATACTTCAGTCTGCGCTGCAGGGTTAGGGGCAGTAATCCCCATACAATGTCCATCTTGATTTAGACCAACACCTTTTATAACCGCATAAATGTTATCTCCATCCTTTAAAGCTTTGCTTAAAGGTTTCAAAAGAACAGCACCTATACCATCCCCTATACCTGTCCCATCAGAATTATCATCAAAAGTCCGTGTCCGACCATCAGATGACTCCATACCTATTTTTTCTGATTCCTTATCACTTGGAATGAGGTTAATTTTTACCCCACTGGCAATAGCCATATCAGACTGACCGCTTCGAATTGATTGACACGCTAAAGCTACTGCTACCAATGACGATGAACAGGCTGTATCTACAACAAGACTAGGACCTTTTAAGTTAAAAATAAAAGATAATCTACTGGGAATTATCGGTGTAAGATTTCCTACAATGGAAGTAGCATCCAAAAGTGAGTTTTCGCAAATTATTTTTCCGTAACTATCTCTTAAATTGCTAGAAAAACCAACAAAAACCCCTGTTTTGGTCCCACTAAGTTTTTTTCCTCCATAACCCGCATCTTCGATAGCTTTAAACGCTGTTTGCAAAAATAGACGTTGGTTCGGGTCCATTGAACTAGCTTCTTTTGGAGAAATCTTAAAAAAACCATAATCAAATTGATCAATATTTTCAAGATAAGCACCTTCACAATATTTAATATCTTCCGTTGAATCACTCACACTAGCAAAGTAGCGGTCAATATCCTTTTTTCGAGATTCTGGAAAAGTTCTAACAAAATCAATACCATTACTAACATTGTTCCATAATTCATCAATATTTTCCGATAACGGAAAATTTCCAGATATTCCTATGATAGCAATCTCTTTTTCGTTTGAATTTTTTTGGCTTTTCATCATAGTTAACAATTGGGCAGCTGTCTGTTTTTCTATCTTGCCAGAATTAATATTTTCAAGTATAAACTTATATATATTTGACATAACGTTCTCTCCTCATTAAGAAAAAATTTTAGAGTTCTTCCATCTTTGAAAGCACTTCATCTAACGTCATACCACCTTTTTCCATTTCATCTAACATACTGAATACATCATCCTGAATATTTTCATTTACATTTTTATTTTCATACAATACCTCATTGTCAGTATCTTTATCTGCGATATATTTAGATAATTTAAGTATGCTAGAGTACTCAAATATATCAGCTATTGCAACCTTCCCAGGATAGTACTCTTCTAAGCGAGTGTACATCTGCTTTATAAGTATAGAATCAGCACCCATTTCAAAAAAACTATCATAAATATTTATTTCCTCATAGCCGAGGGTTTCTCTACATATTCTGGCAATCGTTAACTCAATTTCTGTGTACTTTTCTCCATGTTTTCCCAAAAGTTTTACATTACCCGAAGATTGCTTAGCTACTTTTTTTCTCTCAACTTTTCTACTCCGATTATTTAAACGTTCCTTAATTGTAGGAGAAAGATCAAATAAATTTTTTTCAAGCAAATAAATCATTTCTCCTTTATAATTTATTTCTCCAATCAATACCTTGTTAATTTCTCTTGATAAAACCTCTTCAAAACAGGTGATTGCCATTTCATTTTTCATGCCTTTAAATAAAGTGTCTCTTCCCAGTCCACTTCGAGCAGCCATTCCAGTCTCTTTCCATGTTGACCAGTTAACAGCTACCGTTCTCTTACCATTCTTATTTCTGTAGTCTGAATACGCATCAAGATATGAATTAGCAGCTACATAATCAGCTTGACCAGGCGCATCGAAGATGGTTGCAATTGAAGAAAACAGTACAAAGAAATCCAATTCATCTTTTAAAGTAAGTTGATCAAGAATCCATGTTCCATGTACCTTTGGCCTAATAACACAATTCAAATCTTTAAGTTTTTTGTTAACAATAACCTCACTCACTGCTACTCCAGCTCCATGAATAATTCCATTAATCTTTCCAAATTCTTTGCGAAGATCATTTAATACTTTTTTCATGGCCTCCAGATCACTAACATCCACACTACAACATTTTACGGATGTCCCCATAGATTCAATTTCTTTAATACAATTAATCTTTTTTATATTATTTTCGTCTTTGTCGTCAGCCAATAGATCCACCCATTCATCTTTTTTAGGTAAACCAGTTCTACTAAGCAAAGCAATATTAACTTTTTCTTTAGATCCCAAAAATTTAGCAACTTCCAGACCAATTCCACCTGTACCACCAGTAATTAGATATATTCCATCCCTTTTAAGCTCTAACTTTCTTTCTCGTTTTTCTTCTAAAGCTACTTCTTTAAATTCTTCAATATATCGATTACCCTTTCTATATGCAATACGATAACAATTAGTTAATGTATCAAGTTCATCTAAAATATCTGCAGCTTTAGTTGAATCATCTATATCGATACATCTACAGGAAATATTGGAATGTTCTTTTCTAAGAACCTTTCCAAATCCGAATAAAATTGAGTTTTCTGGTTTTATTCGATCTTCTGTACCATCCACTTCACAAACATAATCAGATACCATCACTACATCTATCACCCTATCAATTGCACAGTTTATTAACGCCTTTGATAAGTGATAAAGACTAAATATTCCCTTTTCATTTCTCTGATCAAATTCTTCAACTGCGGAAACTTCAGATCGTTCATTTAGAGAGGCTAAATGAATAATCTTTGAAATATTCATCTGCTTTATTTCCATAGCTAATTTCGTATAATCTTCCTCAGCACCGGATATTGAAATTTGTTTTCCATCTAACTTAGAATAATCATTTCCAAATTGAACCTCCAATATTTTTAAACCTTTATTTCGATACATATTTGCAATTTCACTGCCAATACCTTTATCATCCAAGAATATGAGAATAGCATCATCTGTAGTCTTTACAGCAGTAGCTTCCAAATTTTCCGTTTTCCATCCAATAGAATAAAACATACATTTTTCTGAATCTTTGATTTCTTCCTTCAAAAACTGAGGTATTTCTATCCAGCACCTCTTTTTGGCAAATTTGTAGCTTGGTAAATTAACTTTAGAATATCTTTTGCCAATGTAAAATATGTCCCAATCTATATCAGCCCCCTTGACATAAAGACGACAAATTTCGGTTTTAATTTCTTCATCACTACTATTAACAAAATTATAGTCTTTAAGCAATTCCTCTGCTCTGATATTTAATTCTCTCTTAAGAATCTCAGTAAGTTCATTCTTTTCTTTTAGTTCTTTCCCTTCTGGTACCACCTTGTGTTCTCCATAAAATACACCTATTCTCTTAGCATCGTCTAAATCGACTTTTCCCAACTTTTCTAACTTAGATATTAAATTTTCAATACAATCTACTGTAAATGCCACCCGATATCTATATTGACCACGGCCAATATTAAGGGAATAACAAACATCTGATAAACTGAATTCTTTACTTTTTATATAATCTTTCAAGTTATTAATCATATCATACAGTGACACTTTGTTCTGAGCAGAAATTGTAAATATTTGCGTTTTTTCACATTTGCTTAATTTATAGTTATCGGGTACCTCTTCCAAAATGACATGACAATTGGTTCCACTAATACCAAAAGAACTTACACCACATCTTCGAGGTTGATCTTTTACATCCCAATCCCTCAACTTCGTATTTACATAAACAGGAGAATCTTCAAAATCAATCTTACTGTTAACTTTATTAAAATTAATGGATGGAGGAATTTTCTTATTTTTCAATGCAAGTATAGCCTTTATAAAACCTGCAACCCCTGATCCTTCATATATATGACCAATATTTGTTTTAATAGAACTAATAGCACAGAATTGCATTTTATCTGTATATTTTTTAAAAGCTTTTTTAATAGCCTCTATTTCAATGGTATCTCCCAGTTTTGTTCCTGTACCGTGCGCCTCAATATACTGAAGTGTGTCAGGATGTATGCCTGCATTTTCCCAAACTTCAGTCAGTAAATCTACTTGAGACTGTGGATTTGGTGCAGTTATTCCCATAGATGTCCCATCCTGATTTGTCATACTTCCTTTAATTACAGCATAAATACTATCATTATCCCTAATAGCTTTATTTAACGGTTTTAATAGAACTGCTGCAACCCCTTCTCCCAAGCCTGATCCATCGGAGTTATCGTCAAAAGTCCTTGTCATAGAGTCAGAAGACTCTATTCCAATCTTATAATAATCTTTATCTATTGGAAAAATTCCGATTCTTGCTCCACCAGCTATCGCCATTTCGCATGTACCATCACGGAGTGCTTTACATGCTAAGTCTACTGCAACCAAAGAAGATGAACAGGCAGTATCGACAAGCATACTTGGCCCTTTAAGATTTAAAATATACGCTATTCTACTAGCAGTCATTGAAGCAAGATTACCAGCAGTAGAAATTGGAAGTAAAAATGGATCAACTTCATGAATCATCTCTTTATATTTGTATCCTTCCAAATCGCTGATTAAACCCAAATACACCCCTGTATTACTTCCAACAATCCTTTTTCCTCCATATCCAGCGTCCTCTAATGAAGACCATGCCACTTGAAGAAAGAGTCTTTGTATTGGATTCATCAAACTAGCTTCTTTGGGCGACATATGAAAAAAATCATAATCAAATTTGTCTATATCGTCAATGTAGGCTTTCTTTAAATATTCTACTCCATCAATCTTTCTTATAAATTCCAGGTATCGATCTGTATCCTGTTTTCTTTCTTTCGGCAAATTGCAGACACAATCTAAACCATTTTCTATAATTGTCCAATATTCATCAAGATTGTCTGCCATAGGAAATTTTACAGCCATTCCTATTACAGCAATTTCTTTAGTTGAAATCTCCTTTATGATTGGATCCTCATCCACTACATGAGCATCCAATCTCAAATCATCTAAACTTAACGTTGATTTATGCAACCCTTTCACCACCCTATAAAATAGTAACTTCCTCTTCTAAAGAAGATGAAAGCATTTTTCCGATATGAGCTAATAATTTCATATAACTAAGAAACATTTCCCTCACCCTATCCTTCTTCAATCTATTCTCATTAAAGAAGCATACCAAATCAATATTGCCTTCATTTTCATCCACTTCAAGGATAATGTCATAAACAGAATAGATATTTTGGTTTATAACTTTCAAGTCTCTATTGCAAATTAAAGGTAATATTTCATTTTTTTTCTTTATAAGAGAAAAATTTTTTGCCTGATTTAGTTTATAGGCAAAAGTCTTATTTTTACGAATTGTTTCGTTTATGTTTTTAGCTAAAATCCATAAATCATTAATATTATTTAAATCTATACCAACAGGAATAACAGTGTTTTTAGCTGTAAAGATTGTTTGAATGGTTACAACCTTTGAGCCAGAGATCTGAGACAGAAGTTGAATGAACAAAGCAGCTACTACATCAACAAATTCAATTCCTAATTCTTTAGAAATAGTAAAAAATTTCTTTGCAATATCAGATTCTATATAAGATTCAAAGACACCCTCATTTTTACCAAAACTCGAGATTTCAAAGTATCTTTGAGGAAGTTTAATAGGCTCTATACTAATTTCTTCACTATTTTCAATCTGTTTTGCAAGATCTGATATAGATATATATGAATACAAATCAGAAACTGTCACTTTACCTGAAAAAAACTCTTCTAATTTTTGATGAAACTGGACTACATGAATCGAAGTTCCTCCGTAATCTCTCAAACTGTCATTTAAACCAATTGTGTCATCTCCAAGAATTTCCCAACATATTTTAAGAATAATTTTTTCAGTAGGAGTGATCTGACTAAATTCAATATTATCTTTAGTTTTTCTTAATAAATTTATTTCTTTTATTAATGAATCAAATTCTCCATTTTGAAATCTTTCAGCTAACTTATACCGTTGAATCTTGCCGCTCGTCGTTTTTGGTATTCTTTTTACAGGAATTATCATTTCTACTTTAATACCCATCTTTCTAGCTATATTCTTTTGTATTTTATTTGCTAATATAATAAATTTATCTATATTCTTCCTGTATTTAACAAATACAATTATCTCCTCTTGCCCTTTCTCATGATTGTATACACTTGACACGGCAACCTCTCCAAGAGAAATATCTTCCATTTCTATAGCTACTTTTTCAATATCATGTGGATATAAATTTTGACCCTGCAAAATAATTATATCCTTAGCTCTTCCGGTAATAGTAAAACGTCCATTATGCAAAAACCCTACATCTCCAGTATTCAACCAGCCATCTCCAACAATTGCTTTCCTTGTAGCTTCTTTATTTTTATAATACCCTTTAGTTACATTTTTGCCTTTTATTTGTACAAAACCAACAAAATCATCATTTAGAACATTGTTGTTTGCATCGCAGATTCTAACACTACATTCTCTAAGAGGGTATCCTAACTCCACTAATACGGTTGCATTTTGATGATTTTCATCCTCTAGAAAAGTTACTTTATGTCCTATCTTTAATGTTTTTCCATCAACTACATTGCCAACTAGACCCTCACCAAAAGGTGGACAAGTTACTGCTACGACAGCTTCTGCCATTCCATATCCGGTGAACATGGTTGATTCTTTTAAATCAAATTTTCTCATAGTATTTAAAAATCTTTCCATTAATTTATATGATATTGGTTCAGCACCATTAATAATAATTCTAACATTGGATAAATTCCAATCTACACAGTCTTCAGGCTTGAAATAACGAAGAAAAAAATGATAACCAAAATTAGGCGAACAGGTAAAGGTAATTTTATGATCATTAATTTTCTTCATCCAAAGGGTTGGTTTTCTGATGAATAATTGAGTAGGCATTATACAGTGACTAAAACCAGTTACTACTGGCACAAGATGACATCCAAACATCCCCATATCATGTGTAAGAGGTAGCCAAGTTAAACCAGAATCTTCCTCAGTGAATTCACCTGCGAATGAAAGATCATAAACATTAGTCATAATTTGTTCATGAGTTAATATCACACCTTTAGGGTCGCCAGTAGAACCAGATGAAAACTGTATAAACGCCAGATCATCAGGCTTTGCATCGTAAACATCGCCTAGTTTTGACATAAAGTCTATCTCTTCAATCATTATTACATTTTTCTCTGCTTCTTGTAATATTTCTTTAGTATAATTATTTTTTTTCATATACTCTTCTAGATACTGAGAGTTTTTTCTATCTGTAAGTAAATATGCATATTCAGTTATTTCCAATATTTTTAATGCTTTTTTCTGATTCTCATCAGTCGAACCTGGACTAATTGGAACTGCGATAATCCCTCCCAGTAAGCATGCCCAAAAAGCCTTCAAAAACATCTTATTATCCTCAATTTTTAAAATAATAGAGTCCTTCCTTTTGATCCCTTTACTTTGTAAATTATATAATATATAGCGAGCTTGATTATATAGGTTTTTATAGCTAATAAATTCTTCTTTATCTGATCCTGATATAAAAGTAATACCCTTCTCCTCTACTTTATTCTGTTTTTCTTTTAATACCTGAACTAATGTATTAAACATATAGTAAATCACTCCCTCTTTAAAAAAAGTTTTTTTCCGAAATACTCACTCATTCTCAATATTTCATGCCTTTCAAATAAAAACTTTTGATAGGGAAATTATTATATAAAAATACTAAAAATTAACCTTATCCTGAAATAAGTCTATGACCAATTTAGAAAAAATCCATTACAGAGTCTACGCCCGAATGGAAAAATAATACCAACTTCTCCGTACTATCCCTTTTCAAAGTCCTTTAATTGATGAATGAATATTTCAAAACAAATAGTTCACATTAAACTTAGCTTTTAAGAAACATTCTGTAATGTCATATCTATCATTTGACTTCTAATCTTCTCCCCATTGTAGGGGATCTTTTTAGTTCCAATACAAATAGGATTCGTATTATATCAGGGGGTACTTTTTATTTGTAACTCTGATTTTTAATCATTACAGGAATGCTCCTTTTTTAAATAAAATAGTTGTTAAAATCTATCCCAACAAAGTGTTATTAATATAATTTGTTACATCCTTAATATTATCATTTATAAAAAAATGACCGCCCGATATTTTATTTATCTTACACCCAATCTGACTATGCTTTTTCCATGCAAGTAAATCAGAGGTGGATATATCCTTATCTTCAGTTCCACTTAAGATGGAAATACTATATGGAAATTTCTCTTTTTTTTCAACATATTTGTAGGTACTCATTACTTTAAAGTCAGATTTTAAAATAGGTAAAAACTGGTTGAGCATATCTTTATTTTCAAGCAACTCTCTTGGGGTACCACCCAATTCAAAAAGTACATGTTGAATCTCTTCACAGGATAGTTCCTGAAAATTCAGCTCATCTTTATAAATTTGGGGAGCTCTTCGCGCCGAAAAAAATAAATGACAAGGATTTTCATACCCCTCTTCCATAATCCTATGAGCTAGTTCAAAAGCCAACCAGCTACCCATGCTATGACCAAATATTGCATAAGGCATTTCGTTCAAGTGTCTCTTTAAATTGTCGTAAACATCTTTGACCATTTCATTAAAATCACTATAATAAGAACTTCTAATTCTTTTTCCTCTTCCTGCTAACTCTACTGGACATATTTCAATTTTACTATCAATATATTTCTTCCAATTGTAATATACAACCGCTGATCCTCCTGCATATGGTAGACAAAACAATTTCATTTTTTATAATCCATCTCCTCCCACAATCTTTAAAATTCATCTCTGTAAAAGTTTTTTTCCATGCTTCAGCAACATTCTTTCCGATTTTGCTCTATTAAACTTTTAGCTACTTCTTTGTTCCAGCAATTTCAAAGCGCTAGAGTCATCATTTGAAGATGTTTTTACAATTTTACCTGTTTCCATCTTCATAACTTTATCTGCTAAATAAAAATAGCGATCATCATGTGTTATTGCAATTACACACTTCCCTTGACTCTTCATTTCAGGAATCAAAGTCAAATAAAAGTACTCCCTAAACTCGGGATCTTGATCCGCTGCCCATTCATCAAAAAGATAAATAGGTCGGTCATCCATATAACTAATTAATAATGCTAGTCTCTTTTTCTGTCCTGTTGAAAGCTTTGTAGTGCTAAAAATTCCATTCTTAATTTCAAGCTTATCGTCTATTCTTAGAATTTTCAGATAATGCTCTATCAAATTTTCCCTTCCTTTGTAGTCAATGCCATACATTTTATCAAATAAATAATAATCACTGAACACTGTAGAAAAATATTGTCCTAAATTTTCTGGTTCAATTTTACTTCCATTAATCAGAATCTCACCCTGCTCCGGAGAATAAAGACCCGTAATCAATTTTGCTAAAGTAGATTTTCCACTTCCATTACCACCAGTAATAAAAATTACCTCACCTTTCTTAAAGCTATAATCAATCGGTCCAACAACAAACGCCTTGTCTTCAACATTCTTGTATTTATATAGTATGCCTTCCATAGATAATATTAGATCATCTGTCAAGGTTTTTTCATCATCTATAACAGAACATTCCATTGATTTAATCAGTTCCAAAATATCAGTGATTCTTTTCCAACTTATTTTTACCAGATTCATCCGTGGTATCATATTTAATACATTGTCAATAGGTCCCTTTAGAAATAAGAATATTAATACATAATCACTTAATGTAACATTTGTAATTCCTTTATAAATTGTAGGAAGAAGAAAGAGCAGTCCTCCCAATAAAAAGAAAGCAATCAATTCACCAAGAAAATATACATTGGCTCCAACCAACTCAGCCCGTGTTCGTGTTATTCTATAGATATCACAGTTGTTTGACATATCACTCTTGAATTCTTCTCTCCTGATTTTATGAAGATACAATTCTTTAAATCCATTCACCAAATCATCTATGAATTTAAAGAAGGTGTTTTGTGCATCACGGTTTTGAGCAAAAAAATCAAGAGCTGATTTATTAACTAATACTAATAATATTCCTGCTATTGTTACTAAAACAAGAGAAGTCAGTAATGCATAGATATTTGAAATACCAAGATAAATAAAACTTGTAAATATTGTCACAGAACTAGTGAGACCGATCACTATGATACCTACTGAGTTGCTGATCACTTCAGTGTCCGTATTGAGACATGTGTATATCTTTTCTTTCCCTATGTTTTCTATTTTATAATAAGAGGTCTTCAATATTTTTGAAATTAAATCTATTCTTTTATGATAAATCATATTATTGGTTAGACCGATTAGATACACTCGAACCTGTTTTTGGCAAAAAACGTATAGCATTAAACCCAATACAAAATATCCTCCTAAAGCCAACTTCATATAACTTCCACTTGAAAGGGATTTGTTGACAATAAACATTACAAATGCATATGCACCTCCACTAACTAAACTTAAAGTTACCACCAAAAAATAAGGTCTATTATCCGGCTTATAAGTAAAAAACTCCAAAAGAAAATATAAATAAAATATTGCAATAGAAATATTGATCTCATAATATGCTAGCATTAAATTACCAGATATCTGTGTTTGTAATAAACTCCAGGAAGTTCCATTTAAAAGAATAGTGGGAACCAAGTATAATGCAACAACTAGAGATAGTAACATTATAAAGGAAATAACAAAACCGACCACTCCTTTAAACCCTTTTTTATCAAATTTCCTCTCCTTTTTTATAATATCTATTATTATTTTTATAATATAGTAAAAACCGACCAACAAAAATATTCCTACTAAAAACATAATGATAAGTAGAATTGTATCAGATATATGATTTAAATTTTCCATAGTTATATCCTCCCTTTATTTGTAGATATTATCAGTTCTTTTCTTGGTAAGCATATTGCTCGAAACATTTACGATGAACCAATTAACAAACCTTATAAAAGACTTCAAGTTGATCAAATGCCTGTTATTGAAATTCCCGAAAAATGGATTTTATTCAACTTCTCATTAGTTATCAAGTCAAACATGGAAAATATCTTACACCTATTAAAATTATTACAGGAATGTTCCTTTAATAATTAATGATTAAAGATACTTATATATGGAGTTTTGTATCCATTTTTACGACTTCTTCATATTAACATTTACTATATTATATCATTATACATTTATCTCGTCAATAAGCTAAACATCTTATTTCTGTATTCGTCTATTAATTCATCCACTTTCTCCGTAATTATTGTTTCCTGGAAATATATATGCTATAATCGGTCAAGTGCTGCACCATGATTCACCATAGCCATCAGGTTACGAGTGATGGCCAAAGTTTAATGAATTTGAAAGGTCAGTTTACCTGCCGGACACACTAAAAAAAGACTTCGGGCAAAAATTAAATCCCCAAAGTCCTTTTTTAACTTTTATTTCAATTCAAACATTAACTCCCCAGCCTTAACCTGTTGTCCTTCTGTAACATTAACAGATTCAACTTCTCCTGAAATAGGCGCTGTAATATTTGTTTCCATCTTCATCGCTTCAATGATCGCGACTATTTGATTTTCCTCAACTTTATCTCCTTTATTCACAAAAACTTTTATTATAGTTCCTGGAATGCTAGCCCCAATCTCTAGCTGATTTGCAGGATCAGCCATCTTAGTCACATTTACTTCTTGTATTACTATACTTGCTTTATCCAATATCTTTATTTCTCTTCGATTACCATTCACTTCAAATCTAACTGTTCTCCTACCTTCTTCATCTAATCTTCCTATCTCTAAAAGTTTAATAACTAAAATTTTTCCTTCACGAATCTCTATTTCTGAGGTTTCACCCTCAATTAAACCATGAAAATAAACATCACTTCCCATAAGAGTTTGATCACCATACTCTGCTTTATATTTCAAATAATCTTCAAAAACCTTAGGATATAGAGTATAACTGACAACATCTTTATTGGTAGGTGTGATATTAAATTTTTCTTTTAAATATTCTTCAACTTTATCAAAATCTTCAGGTTCTAGAAGTTCACCCGGTCTTACGGTGATAGGCTCTTTTCCTTTTAAGACGATCTCTTGAATTTTTTTAGGAAATCCTCCCTTAGGTTGCCCGATCATTCCTTCAAAGTATGAAATAACTGAATCCGGAAAAGCTAGATCTTTTGCTTTGTTATAAATATTTTCTGGAGTAAGATCATTTTGTACCATAAATATGGCAAGATCACCTACAACCTTAGAAGTTGGAGTAACTTTAACTATATCACCAAGCATTTCATTTACTTTTTTATACATTTCTTTAACTTCTTTAAATCTATGCCCTAATCCAAAACTCTCAACCTGAGGTTTAAGATTTGAATATTGACCTCCTGGTATCTCATATTCATATATCTCAGCAGTACCTGACTTTAAGTCAGATTCAAACTGATCATAAACTGGTCTTACAGCACTCCAATAATCCGAAATTGTCTGAAGATCATGTGGATTTAATCCAGCATCTCTCTCAGTATTCTTTAATGCTGCAACTACAGAGTTTAATGCAGGTTGACTTGTCAATCCTGACATGCTATTAAAAGCAGTATCTACAATATCTACACCTGCTTCAGCTGCCATTAATATTGCTGCAACTCCATTTCCACTTGTATCATGAGTATGAAGATGAATCGGAATCGAAATTTCGCCTTTTAAAGCATTGATTAACTTATAAGCTGCATGTGGTTTTAATAATGCTGACATATCTTTAATCCCCAATATATGAGCACCTGTTTTTTCTATCTCTTTGGCCAACTTAATATAATATTCTAAAGTATATTTATCTCTACTTTCATCTAAAATATCTCCTGTATAACAAATACATGCTTCCGCAATCTTTCCACTATTCAAGACTTCATCAATAGCAACTTCCATACCTTTTAACCAGTTTAAAGAATCAAATATTCTAAATACATCTATTCCGCTCTCTGCAGATTCTTTTATTAACTCTCGAATTACATTATCTGGATAATTTTTGTATCCTACACCATTAGAACCTCTAATCAACATTTGTAATAATACATTAGGAATTCTTTTCCTTAATTGTTCCAATCTCTCCCATGGAGATTCTTTTAAAAATCGATATGCAACATCAAAGGTAGCTCCACCCCACATCTCTAATGAGAACAAATCTTTTGCTAAAACAGAAGTTGCCTTTGCTATCTTTGTCATATCTTTTGTTCTCATTCTCGTAGCCATCAGAGATTGATGAGCATCTCTCATCGTGGTATCTGTCAATAACAATTTTTTCTGTTCTTTAATCCAATCTACAACTCCCTTAGGCCCAGTCTCTTCAAATAGCTGTTTTGTTCCTTTTAGATTCCCTGCTTTTGTTACTCTAGGTACTATTGGAACGTCAAAATTAGGTTTCTTTCCTTTAGTCTCATTAACTACTTTTTCTCCGATAAATTTAAGAACTCTAAGCTCAGTATCTGCTTTTGGATTTATATCTACTAACTCAGGGTTGTTTGCAATGAAACCAGTATCACATAGACCTTTTTGGAAAGTCTCATGATTTAGAACATTTACTAAGAACGCTGTATTTGTCTTGACACCCCTAATTTTTGTTTCTTTTATTGAACGAATTGACTTTTTGATAGCACCATCAAAGGTTCTGGCCCATGAACTAATTTTCACTAAAAGACTATCATAATATGGACTAATTATAGAGCCAGAAAATCCATTCCCCCCATCAAGTCTCACCCCAAAGCCTGATGATGTTCGATAAACATCTATTCTTCCTGTATCAGGAGCAAAGTTGTTTGCAGGATCTTCTGTTGTTACTCTACATTGTATAGAATAACCTCTTATCTCTACATCCTCTTGCGAATGAATTCCAATCTCTGGAGAGTTTAATGGGTAACCTTCTGCTATTAAAATCTGGCTCTGTACAATATCTACACCTGTAACCATCTCGGTCACCGTATGTTCAACTTGAATCCGTGGATTCATCTCTATAAAATAATGATTTCCATGCATATCAACTAGAAACTCCACTGTTCCAGCGCTTCTATAATTTACAGAACTAGCGATTTTCAATGCATCATTACAGATTGCCTCTCTCTTTTCTTTTGAAAGGGAGAAAGCAGGTGTGAATTCTATAACTTTTTGATGCCTTCTTTGGATAGAGCAATCCCGTTCGTATAAGTGTACGATATTTCCATAATAGTCTCCAAGAATTTGCACTTCTATATGTTTTGGCTGTTCAAGATATTTTTCTATAAAAATATCATCTATTCCAAAAGCTTTTTTTGCTTCATTTTTAGCATTATGAAATTCTTGAAGAAGATCTTTTTCATCTCTAACTATTCTCATTCCTCTACCGCCACCACCAGAAGCGGCCTTTAACATAACAGGATAACCAGAAAATCTTGCAAATTCTATGGCCTCTTCATCTGATTTTATCGGTTTTTCTACTCCAGGAATCGTCGGAACACCAACAGTATTAGCTACTACTTTTGATTTGATTTTATCGCCTAATCTATCCATCATCTGATGAGTTGGGCCTATAAACTCTATTCCTGCCTCTTCACATTTTCTTGCAAACTCTGGATTTTCCGATAAAAACCCATATCCTGGATGGATTGCATCTACACCTTTTTTTAGTGCAATATTGATAATTTCATCAATATTTAAATAGGCTTCAATGGGTCCTCTATTTTTCCCAATAAGATATGATTCATCAGCTTTTGTTCTAAAAAGAGAATTTTTATCTTCATCTGAATAAATTGCTACTGTCCTAATTCCCAATTCACTACAAGCTCTAAATATTCTTATGGCTATTTCTCCCCTGTTTGCTACTAATACTCTTTTAAATTTTTTCATTAAATCTTCCCTTCCTTTATCTGCATATCTTTTCATTCCATCGCTATTAAATCTAACTTTACGACACCCTCTAACTCTTTTATTTCATTTAAAAGTTCTTCAAAATCTTTATTCAAGTCAGAAATATCAAAAGTAATACTAACATTTGCAATATTATTAATAGGTATATCTTGATTGATAGTTAATACGTTACCATGTCCATTAGAAATCATGTTCAATATACTTGATAATACTCCTAATTGATGACTAAGAAGAAAGGCTATGGTAACTTTTTTACCTCTTGCACCTTCAGAAATTGTAAAAACATAATCTTTGTATTTATAATACGTACTTCTGCTTATACCTACTCGTTTAACAGCTTCGGTTATTTCCTTTGCACTACCTGTCCGTAATAATTCTTTCACCTGAATCACTTTCTCAAAAACATCGGGAAGTATTTCTTTATCAATTACCAAATATTTAGAATCCATAATTATCTGTTAACGACTCCTTTCTGCGAATTACGGTATAAACTTAAGATTTCTTAACAACAGCCCCTTCATAATCAATAAGTAATTCTTTGACTTCCCATCTATTATTCAATTTGCTTAAGAATTGACCAATGTAACGATAAAACATATCATCTTTTTCATCTAAGATCGCCATAATCGTTGGCCCTGCTCCGCTTAAATAAACTCCAAGGCTATTTAAATTCTCACATTCTTTTATTATCTGATCATAATCTTTAATAAGTCTTCCTCGATATCTCTGATGAAGTTTATCTTTACAAGCCAATTTAATTAAATCAAATTGACGATTTACTAATGCTGATATCATCAAAGATACTCTTCCAATATTAAATACCCCATCCTTATAAGGAATTTCCTTTGGAAGTACTGCCCTTGATTCTTCCGTAGATAGCTTGAAATCAGGGATGAGTGCATAAAATTTCAAACCTTCTACCTTTATTTTACTATAATATACTTGGTCATCTTCCAGTATCGCCACTGTCATCGCTCCAAATAATGCAGGGGTTATATTATCAGGATGACCTTCTATTTCAACTGCCAAATTTAATATTTCATCTTTACTTAAAACTCCACCCGCTATCTCATTTGCACCCATAATTCCTCCAAGAATGCAAGTTGCACTACTTCCCAATCCCCTTGAGATTGGAATCTTATTAACTATCTTGATCTTTAGACCTTTTTGATGATAACCTATTTTTTCAAAACATCTTTTCATTGAAACATAAATCAAATTATTCTCATTAGCAAATTCCTGATCACAACCTTCAAAAACCAATCCATCTTCAATCTCTTCGAATATAAACTGATTATATAAATTCAAAGCTATTCCTAAACAGTCAAAACCCGGGCCAACATTCGCGCTAGTACCAGGAACTCTTACCTCTATCATAATATCACCTATACCTCGCCATCACGGCTCAAGATTTTTTCAACCACAGATTTCATCTCATCTTTTTGACATACTTCCCGATGAATAATCTCTTTTTTATCTAAGTCTACTATAGCCTCTGGTATCTTCAATCCTGTTTCTGCCAACTTTTCTATCAGTTCAAAATCGCTAAGCTGATTTTCACTTCCACACAATGCACCATAAACACTTCTAGTGAATTTAAATGGACTAGCAGTTGATACTATAACAGTTTTTGTATTATCCCCTGATTCCATTTTATACTTCCGATAAACAGAATACGCCACTGCAGTATGTGTATCCATTACATAACTCGAACTATCAAAAACTTCGCGAATTGTTTGAAAGGTTTCTTTATCCGTCGAAAATCCTCCATAAAAATCATTCAAACCTTCCTTCATCTGATCTGTAATCTCATATCTCCCGACATTTTTCAAACTATCCATCATCTCTTTAATTAAGTCTTCATCACAGTGACTGAGCTCATGTAAAAATCTCTCCAAATTACTAGAAACAAGGATATCCATAGAAGGTGAACTTGTTAACTTAAAATCTCGGTTTATATTATAAACTCCTGTATTCAAGAAATCAGATAGTACATTATTCTCATTAGACGCTGAAATCAATTTATTCACTGGTAGTCCCATCTTTTTAGCATAAAAGGCCGCTAATATATTACCAAAATTGCCGGTAGGAACTACTATATTTATCTTTTCACCATCTACTATATTCTGATTTTTTAATAAATTTAGATATGAGCTAAAATAATAAACAATTTGCGGGATCAATCTTCCGATATTAATCGAATTAGCTGAAGAGAAAATATAATTATTCTCCTTTAATTTTTTTCGAAAACTCTGATCAGCAAATATTTCTTTAACCCCATTTTGAGCATCATCAAAATTTCCTTCTATACCAATCACATAAGTATTATTCCCTTTTTGAGTAATCATCTGTCTTTTTTGAATCTCACTAACTCCATTTTGCGGGAAAAAAACTATTATCTTTATTCCTTCTATATCCTTAAAACCCTCTAATGCAGCCTTCCCTGTATCTCCCGAAGTTGCAGTAAGTATGACAACTTCATTATTTAAATTTAATTTTCTTGAAGCAGTCTTTAAAAGATGAGGTAAGATTGACAAGGCCATATCTTTAAATGCTAAAGTTGGCCCATGATATAGCTCAAGAAAATAGACACCTGCCTTTTTTGATAAAGGTGCAATCATCGGCGAATCAAATTTATCATCATAAGCTTTATTTATACACTCTTTAAGTTCCTCATCATCAAAATCAGAAAAATATTTTTTCATTATATAAAAAGATAACTCCTGATAACTCCTCTTAATTAATTCATCAAATGACTTACCGATTACAGGAAATGTAGTAGGCACATATAATCCACCATCTACTGCCATACCTTTAACGATTGCTTCAGAAGAAGTAATCTTTTCTTCTTTGCCTCTTGTGCTTTTATAGAATAAATTCTGCATATAGCCCTACTCCCTTCTTCGATCCTCTAAAAATAACAAGTTACCTTTTATAATATACTGTTTCGTCATTAAATACAAGTGTTTTTTTATTAGATACACCTAATAAGAATAGTAACTCTAAAAAATATAATTATTTTTCATAAAACTGTTTACTTAGCTTCATATTTGTGTTATACTGCTTTTCATAGAAATACACATGTATTTTGTTCGAAAACATTAATATAATTTCAATAATTTTATAAAAGAAAGGGAGATAGCTATGATCAAAATAGGTTTACTAGGGTTTGGAACAGTTGGTTCAGGGGTTTATGAAATTATAGAAAAGGAAAAAAATAATTTTAGGACCTTACTTGGTGAAGAAATTGAAATATCCAAAATTCTTGTAAGTGATCTCAATAAAAAAAGAAATGTAAATCTACCCCCTACTCTTATCACAGATAATCCTTATGAAATATTAAATGCTCCTGATATTGATATAATCGTCGAAGCTATAGGTGGTGTAAAGCATGCTTATAAATATGTAACCTTAGCCCTTGAAAATGATAAACATGTTGTTACAGCCAATAAAGCCATTGTAGCAAAATATATGGACGAGCTTTTAGCTTTAGCTGAGAAAAAAGGGAAAGGCTTTCTTTTTGAAGCAAGTGTAGGTGGTGGAATTCCAATTATCAAGTCATTAAAACAAAATATCAGAATAAATAAGATAACTCAAATCAAAGGAATTTTAAATGGAACCACTAACTTTATACTGTCAAAGATGACAGATGAAAATCTAAGCTTTAATGAAGCTTTAGAGCTTGCTCGTAAACTTGGCTATGCTGAAGCTGACCCAACTGATGATATCGAAGGATATGATGTTGCTAGAAAGCTTTCTATATTATCTTCTATAGCATTCAAAACAAAAACTAATTATAACAATATAATGTGCCGTGGAATCAACTCTATATCTAAGTTAGATATAAGTATGTTCAAAAAATTAAGTCTTAAAGTTAAATTGATTGGCAATGCTGTTATTTCAGATAACTTCTTTATAGATAAAGAGTTTTCTGCTTCAGTTGAACCTATTCTCGTGAATGAAAATTCAACCTTTGCATCTGTCAATGATGCCTTTAATATAGTTTCACTTATGGGAGATACAGTCGGTGAACAACATTTTTATGGACATGGTGCTGGGAAAAATTCAACCGCCAACGCTGTAGTTTCTGATATTCTTGATCTTATAAGTGGTGAGTATAAATTCAGTAAACTGATTGAAAATACAATCACTATCCCTGCTGGAGTTAAATTATTTAAAGGAAAGTATTATCTTAGAGTAGCACCAGCGAGTAAAACACAAATACCAAAAATATTTAATCTATTAAATAAGAATGACATTAAATACGAAATCATCAGTATAAATGAAGACTTGATATTATTAACAGAATTAATCTCTGCCGATACTATGGAGCATTTCATCAAACAATTAAAACTCTCTCATGATAATTATTGTTATCTGAGAATTGAAGGTAAGATTGAAAGTAAAAAATACGCAGAAGTTTTATCATGAAAGCTATAATTTAGAGGTGAAAACAAATGGATAAGCTAATCGTTCAAAAATATGGCGGGACATCAGTTGGAACTATTGATCGAATCAAGCACGTGGCACAACAAATTGTTAAAACAAAAAAAAGGCTATAAAATAGTTGCTGTTGTTTCCGCAATGGGCAATACAACCAATGAACTTTTTGAAAAAGCAAAAACTATAAACCCTAATCCCTCAAGTCAAGAACTGGACATGCTTCTTGCGACAGGAGAACAGATTACTATTTCTCTTCTCGCAATGGCTGTACAGGCCTTAGATCAAGATGTGATTTCCTTAACTAGATTTCAATGTGGAATCCTTACTGATACCAGTCATAAAAAAAGCTCGAATTAATAGAATGATTAGCCCACAAAAAGTAACGTTTTTTTGCCTTCAAAAGCCATATGTTCATTCTTTGTGGTGAAAAATACTCTCATTAAGATCAAATAAAAAAAGAAACTAAGCGTTTCTCCGTTTGAATTTCTCCCCTTTATCATGGATTTTATGTTACTTGCCATAATTTTAAATCCAAACCAGATTTTTGAGCGCACTAATCCCCTGACAGGCATACTATCAATTTGATATCGCCTTCTTAATACAGAGGGTACTCCCTCAACTCCTGCTCTTTCATTTGTTTTCTGTCTGTATTCCTTAGTTCCCATTTTTATGCGTAATTGATCTATCTCATATCTTTTTTTACTAAATTTTCAGTAACATGAGTAGGATCATCATAATCTTTAAATCCTATTGTCATCCAGGATGCCCCATTTACTGGTTTAACCCAAAGATAATAGTATCT
>DAOVRZ010000203.1:0-3203 GCA_030627905.1 Halanaerobiales bacterium | reverse complement strand
AACTATGATATGGCAGAGGTAGAGGTTGAAAGTTTAAGATTCGTACCTTACAAATCAAATGTGATAACAGTTAATTATGATATTATGTTTATCATTAGTGAAAGAGAATCTGGTTTAATCTTTAATATTCAATATAAGACTAAGTTATTCACAAAAAAGACAATAGAAATATTCGCAAAAGATATGAGTAGGATTATTGATACTGTAGTGGATGATGAAAATATTCAAATAAAGGATATAGCATTAGACGATGAATTGGAGATATTAGAGAGTGTTGCTGATGATGTAGATTTTGATTTTTAAAAAGATGATTATCCAACGACATCTTTTGGTGTCGTTGAATGGTCAATTATAGGAGGAAACCTATGAAGGATAGACGTTTGCAGAATAAAACTATTACTGGTAGATTTGAAAAGGAGAAAAATTATTGGCTTGATAAATTAGCGGGTGATTTAAAGATAAGTAGCTTTCCTTTAGATTTTTCGGCTCTTAAAAAAAGGGAACAAATTGATTCAATAGCAATAAATTTTACTCTTCCTAAAGAAGTTTTTCAGCGAATCAAGAGTATCTCTAGAGACTCTATTTATGGAGTTTATATGATTTTATTGTCAGGAGTAAACTATCTACTATTTAAATACACAGCTTGTGAAGACCAGGTTGTAGGAGCAACAATACATAAACAAAAAGCAAATACTGAATATATAAATCAGCTTTTAGCATTTAGAACAAAGTTGAATGCTCAGATGAGCTTTAAAGAATTATTGCTTGATGTGAAAAAGACTATAAATGAAGTTAATGATAATCAAAATTATCCATTATATAAGATTGTAGAAGATTTGAATATACCTATTGTTGAAGGCAGATTTCCTTTGTCTAATGTGATGATTTTCTTAGAAAATATTCACGATAAAGATTATATGGAAGATGCAAGGTGTGATACACTTTTTTCTTTCCTAATGACAGATGAGAGTATTGAAGGAGAGATAGAGTATGACCCTTCTTTATTTAAGGTCGAAACTATTGCACAGATTATAAAACATTTTATCTCATTTCTAGAGATTGCTCTGAAAAATCCAAATATTAAATTATCTGAAGTCGATATTTTGTCAGAAGATGAGAAGAATAAATTACTCTTTGAATTTAATGATACTCATAGATTTGAGCCTACACAAAAGACAGTTTATCAGTTATTTGAAGAACAGGTCGAAAGAACTCCGAATGAAATTGCTATTAAGTTAGAAAATCAAACATTAACTTATAATGAGTTAAACCAAAAGGCTAATCAGCTCGCTAGAGTATTAAGAGAGAAAGGTGCAAAGCCTGATCAGTTGGTTGGTATCATGGTAGAACATTCCTTTGAAATGGCAATTGGTATAATGGCGATCTTAAAAGCGGGTGGCGCATATCTGCCGCTTGATCCTGCTTACCCGGTAGAAAGAATTCGCTATATGTTGGGGGATAGTGGGGCCCAGTTGGTGCTGGCACAGAATCATTTAATAGGACAAATTTTATTTGAAGGTGATTGGATAGATATAGAAGATGAAAAACTCTATAAAGGGGATATTTCGAACCTAGAATCAATAAATAAACCCAATGATTTAGCATATCTCATTTATACTTCTGGAACAACAGGTAAGCCTAAAGGGGTAATGATCGAACACAAAAATATGTCAAATACAATCACCTGGAGGAAAAGCGAATATCAATTAAACGTAGATGATCGTGTATTACAATTATTCTCATTTTCCTTTGATGGTTTTGTGGCTAGTTTCTTCATTCCGATTGTATCAGGAGCACAGGTTGTATTCTTAAAAGAAGATCAACTTAAAGATCCCATGGCATTAAAGAACTGTATTATTGCAAATAATATAACTTACTTTGTCTCAGTTCCGTCACTTTATCGAACTATTTTAGAATGCTTAACACCAGAGGAGACTAAATCCTTGAAAGTGGTCACACTTGCAGGAGAAAAACTAGATTCAAAATTAGTAAGATTGAGTAAAGAAAAAAATCTTGATTTAGAGATAGTAAATGAATATGGGCCAACTGAGAACAGTGTTAATTCAACAATACAACGTGATCTAAAACAAGATTCTTTAGTGACAATAGGTAAGCCGGATTCTAACACAAAAGTTTATATTCTCGACAAAGAAGATTGTTTAGTACCGATTGGAGTACCTGGTCAAATATGTTTATCTGGAAAAGGGATTGCTAGAGGGTATTTGAATCAACCAGAATTGATGGAAGAAAAATTTGTAGTGAATTCATATACCAATGAGAGAATGTATAAAACAGGTGATGTAGGTAGATGGCTTTCAGATGGTACTATAGAATTTTTAGGCCGGATTGATCACCAAGTAAAAGTTAGAGGTTTTAGAATTGAATTAGGTGAGATTGAAAACCAACTATTAAATCATAATGAAATAAAAGAAGCAGTTGTCATTGTACGAGTTGATCAAAATGAAGAATCTTATTTAGCGGCATATATAATAAGTGATGATGAGTTATCAGTAGATGAGGTTAAAGATTATCTTTACAAAGAGTTACCTGTATATATGATTCCATCATATATTATCAGTTTAGACGAGATGCCAAAAACGCCAAATGGAAAGATTGATCGCAAAGCATTGCCAGAACCTACAGAAAATATTGAAAAGAAAAAAGAATATATAGCACCGACTGATGGTATTGAAAAGAAATTAACAGCTATTTGGTCTGAGGTTTTTGGTATTGAAAAAATTAGCATGAGTGATAATTTCAATGATTTAGGAGGGCATTCACTAAAAGCTTTATCACTGATTTCTAAAATTTTTAAAGAATTTGATGTTAAAATTCCAATGCGGATGTTTTTCAAAGATCCAACTATAAAAGCTCATGTAGAATATATTAAAAAGGCTAAAAAAGATATATATAAATCTATCGAAGTAGTTATAGAGAGTGAATATTATCCTATTTCATCAGCTCAAAAGAGACAGTATATCTTAAATCGAATTAATACTGATAGTGTGACTTATAATACTCCAGGATTTCTATATATAGAAGGTAATTTTGACCAAGCTCGTTTTACTAATACATTTAGAGAATTAATTAAAAGACATGAAGCATTGAGGACTTCCTTTGCATCAAATGAAGAATTGGTTCAAAAAATTCATAGAGATGCAGAGTTTGATGTAAATTATCTAGATTCAGATGAGGCAAAGGTT